>JANNCZ010000804.1:0-31001 GCA_031387185.1 Burkholderiales bacterium | reverse complement strand
GCCCAAGCGCGCTTGCGCCGGCACCATCACGGCAATGACGCCGCAGCCACACACTGGAGCCATCATGTTATTTGGCCGCACCACGCGCAAACCCATTTCGATTCCGGCCAAAGCGGTCAAAGAGTGGAAATACAGCACCTGCAACTATTGCTCCACCGGTTGCGTGATCGAGCTCGGCCTGAACGACGCAGGCAAGATCGTCACCAGCTGCGGCCACGCCGGGGCCGATGTGAATCGCGGCAAGCTGTGCATCAAGGGCATCCTCGAGCAGGAGCTGTTCGAGTCGCCCGGGCGCGGCAGCCAGCCGCTGATGCGTGAGCGCGCGCACTTGCCGTTCCAGGCCGCAAGCTGGGACGCGGCGCTCGACAAAACCGCTGCCAAGATCAAAGAGATTCAGGCCAAATACGGGCGCGATGCATTTGCCGTGGTCTCGACCGGCCAGTTGCTCACCGAGGAGTTTTATACGCTCGGCAAATTGGTGCGCGGGCAGATCGGCACCAACAATTACGACGGCAATACCACCCTATGCATGGCCTCCGCCGTGTCCGGTTACAAGCGCTCGTTCGGCTCCGACGGCCCGCCGGGCTGCTACGGTGATTTTGAACACACCCATTGCCTGAAGGCGTTCGGCTCCAACCTCGCCGGGTTCACTGCCTTCGCGCAGTCGGCGTTGTATGTGCCGCTGGCCATCGTGTGCCTCGGGCTGGTGGGATTTGGTCTCTTCATGTCCACCCTGCATCTGGGCAAGCCGCTGCGCTTTTATCGCGGGTTCAACAATCTGCGCCACTCGCCGGTGTCGCGCGAAGGCCTAGGGATAGCGATATTCATGAGTGCGCTGGACGGGCATATTGTGTTCAGCCTGCCGGGCAACAGTTTGTGCCAGGCCTTGGTGGCAGCAGTTTTTTCGCTCGATCTGAGCGCATTGCCGGGCGGGCCGGTGATGGTTGCCGCCGCCTTCCTGGCCACCGCGTTTGGCTATCTCGCGGTGCTGCGCAGCATTGGCGGCCTCTACTACATGATGCGCTGCTATCGCATCAAGGCGCGCCCGTTCTGGAATCATTGGCAAGTGGGCACCGCTTTTGGTGGCAGCGTGTTGTCGCTTGGCGCGGTGTTGGCCGGGACCGTCATATTTGTCACGCTGGCCTTGGGCGGTGCGAGCGGAGCGAGCGTATTTATTGTGACGCTGGTCTGCACTGCGCTGCTGGCCTTGGGCCTGTTGATCGAAGCGGTGTGGCACATCGCGCATGCGCGCGCCATTGGTCTGGCCAACATGCCGCAAGTAGGCGTCGCGCTGTTAAGGCATTGATTCGAGGCGGGATATGGAGAATGGCTCCTGGAGAGGTTCTCCTGCCTTCTCTTGCTGCGCGTTAGCACGCGCAGCCCCCAGCGGCCTACGTGGCCAGAGGCAGACGCGCCTTTACCGCCGCGATCGCTTTTGCCTGCGTGAAGTCATCGGTATACCCCGAAGCATACAGGCAGCACGCAAGCTGGTTGATGATCGGCAGCGGGATCGGATGCGTGCCGTCGAGGGTTTCACGGATCCATTGCGCCGTGGTGCGCGCATCGCAATCGTCGGGCAGGGCGGGCAGATGTTTGATCGAGCCGTGCTCGGCCTCGAACAACACCTCGGATGCGCCGTCGCAGATGTATTCAATCTGCGGGCGGCGTTTCGGATTGGCAAACGCTTCGCCCTCAGTGCCGCGCATCAACAGCGCGGCGCTGCCCGACTCGATGAAAAAGTCGCGCATCTTGTCGGCATAGGCCGGGTGCGTTACGCTGACCATGCGCAAACCGCCGCTGCGGCCACCGCGCGGCGCGCTGCCGTCGGTGCCGCCGCCTGCACCAATCAGGCTGAGCGCGCTGTCGCCGCTGAACGGGTCGATCAGTTTGGCCAGCGTGTGCGCGCTCGAACGCAGGCCGAGCCGGCTGCGCAGTGCCAGCAGGTTGGACAAGCCCGGTGCGAGTGCACCGATCGGCACGAAGGCGATGCCATCGCGCAGCAGCGCTTCCTGCGCCTGGCGGCTGTTGGCCTGCGGCAGTACGCCCAGCTCGCGGAACACGTAGGCCGCTGCGACCCGTCCTTCGCTTTCCAATACGCCGTGTACCAGCACCGGCACTTGCAGGCGCTTGAGCAACATCACCAGCAACGGCATCAGGTTGGCCTGACGGCGCGCGCCGTTGTAGCTGGGGATGATGACCGGACGCACACGGGCACCAGCCGGCGCGCTGCCCGGAGCAGAATCCAAGCCCGCCGGTGCTTTGAGTTGCACGATGCGCTCGTCGAGGGCCGCATGAAAGCCGAGCAGTTCGGTGAGCGACTCGGTCTTGAAACGCAATGCGATCAGCAACGCGCCGAGTTCGAGATCGGGTACGCCGCCATCGAGCATCGCGCCAAACAGTTTTTTGGCATCATCGAAAGGCAGGTCGCGCGCACCGCGCTCGCCACGCCCGACTTCCTTGAGATACGCAGCGAAACTCATGCGGATGTTCCGCCTCGACGGAAGGCATATGGACGAAAGCCAGATTGCAGCGCCCAGCCGCTGCGCGCAGCGCTGATCCGTGCTGTGGAAGATTGGTTGGCCATGAGGTTGAACGCTGTAGCGGGTAGACGTCTGCAAAGGTTGGCATTCTCCCCCTTGCAACAGCCATGCCACAGTTATTTTTGCATGGGGCCGCGTGGCACACCACAAACCAGCCAAATTTTTGTACACTGTACTTTGTCAACTGCAGACCAGTGCAGCGGGCAAGCCACCCACTCAGGAGCGCCAGATGTTCGCCATCGTCTACAAAGAAGATAAGGTTCCGATGTGCGCCCGCCTCAAAGAGAGCGGCCCGGACGCTGTGGTGACATGGGACGCGGCAGACATGGCCAAAGCGTTTCTGGAGCGCCAGGGTGCCGAGATGCTGGGTGCGTATGACGTGGTGGCGATCAGCGATGACTCGCTCGACGCGATGGCCAAGGCGCTAGGCATCAAGGAAGAGGAAATCGAGCTGGTGCCGTTTCCGTCCTGAGTCGATTGTGGTGTGGCGGCGTGGTGGTGCCGCAGAGTAATCAGGTGAGTGTGGCGGAGAGGCGCTCCCACCAAGGGTTTTGGGCGGAAAGGCTAGAAGAATGGCTCTGAGAGCGCCTCTCAGGGCCATTTTCTTTTTCGGAGTGCGTGCGCCGCAAGCACCACCATGGTGTTTTGCATCCTTGCATGCACATCAATAGTGCCGCCGCCTGCCCTGTGGCACGCGAAGCGGCGATGCAGGCGGTGCGGCTTGGTGGGCCTACGGCGGGCGTACACGGGCGTACACGGGCGTACACGGGCGTACACGGGCGTACACGGGCGTACACGGGCGTGCGGCGGGTGTGGGCGTGGTGTCCGGATCGGCCACCTGATTTTCCTCCCGATCGGCGTGCGGCTTGGCATGTCGCTTGCAACGTAAAGCATCATTGGTTCCGTTGAAAGTTTCACGTGTTGGTCACCCCCGATGTACCGCGTCCCGATGTGCCGGGCAGCCCGGTTGCGCGCACCGCTGCGCCGCCGCAGCCAGGCAAAGTTTGGTTGATCGGCGCCGGTCCGGGGGATCCGGAACTGCTGACTTTGAAAGCGGTGCGCGCGCTCGGACTGGCCGACGTGGTGCTGCTCGACGCTCTGGTCAATCGCGCCGTGCTCGCGCATGCGAAGCCCTGCGCACGCATCATTGAAGCGGGCAAGCGCGGCGGCTGCAAATCGACGCCCCAGGCCTTCATTGAACGCCTGATGGTGCGCTACGCGCGTGCCGGTCATACGGTGGCGCGTGTCAAGGGCGGTGATCCTTTCGTGTTCGGGCGCGGTGGCGAAGAAATGCTGGCCTTGCGTGCCGCCGGCATCGAGCATGAAGTCGTCAGCGGCATCACGGCCGGCATTGGCGTGCCCGCTGCCTTGGGCATTCCCGTCACGCATCGCGCGCTCACTTGCGGCGTCACCCTGGTTACTGGCCACACACGCGATGGGCAGGGGCCGGACTGGCAGGCGCTCGCGGCCGGCGGCACGACGCTGGTGATCTACATGGGCGTGAGCAAGCTCGATGCGATCACGGCCCGCTTGCGCGCTGCCGGACTGCCGGCACGCATGCCCGCTGCCGCGATTCAATCGGGCACGCTGGAGGCGCAGCGCCACGTGGTGGCGACGTTGGAGACGCTGGCGCGTGAAGTTGCGGCTGCCGGTCTGGGCAGCCCGGCGATTGTGGTGGTGGGCGAGGTGGTGGGTCTGGGACAACAGAGAAGCGTGGGCGATGCAAGGGTGCGCCGGGCGGCATGATGGCTTTTCCCTCGCGCCGCACGCATCATCGGGCAGCCGCCGTGGCGGATCTCATCGCGCTCGGTGCGCTCATCACGGCGGCGCTGGGGGCTGCCGGGTTTGTCGTGTTCGCCGTTTAGTTTCAGGTGCTTGCGCGCAGCCGTTTTGCGCAATCGTTTCGAGCAGCCGTTTTGCATG
This sequence comes from Burkholderiales bacterium, assembly GCA_031387185.1. Lineage (GTDB taxonomy): Bacteria > Pseudomonadota > Gammaproteobacteria > Burkholderiales > JAEUOS01 > CANJDH01. The sequence goes on along the minus strand of JANNCZ010000804.1, from coordinate 26,538 downwards.
GTCTCGTTTCACAGAGGCTGAGTCTGCATAGTCCGAATTCATGTCGTTGGTTTTACATTGTTGGATTTATATCGTTGGATTTACAGCGTAATTGGGGGCAGTGAGGGCCATGAAAAAAATGAAATTGGTGATGGTGGGCAACGGCATGGCCGGGGTGCGCACGCTCGAAGAGCTGCTCAAGATTGCGCCCGATCTATACGACATTTCGGTGTTCGGTGCCGAGCCGCACGCCAACTACAACCGCATCCTGCTCTCGCCGGTGCTGGCCGGTGAGATGACGATTCAGGACATCATGCTCAACGATGTGGCGTGGTACGCCGAGAACAAGATCACTTTGCACCTCAACAAGAAGGTTGCCAAGATCGACCGCGTCAAGCGCCAGGTGGTGGCCGAGGACGGCACTGTTGAAGCCTATGACCGCCTGCTGCTGGCGACGGGGTCCAACCCTTTCGTGCTGCCGGTGCCGGGCAAGGACTTGCCGGGCGTGATCAGCTATCGCGACATCGCCGACACCGACGCCATGATCGAAGCGGCCACACAGTACAAACACGCGGTCGTGATCGGCGGCGGCTTGCTCGGTCTGGAAGCGGCGAATGGCCTCAAATTGCGCGGTATGGACGTAACTGTCGTCCACATCATGCCGTGGCTGATGGAGCGCCAGCTTGATCGCACGGCGGCTGACCTGCTCAAAAAATCTCTCGAAGCCAAGGGCCTGAAGTTCATGCTCGAAGCGCAGACCGCCGAGCTGGTGAAGGGTGAGTCTGGCCGCGTGTGCGCGGTGAAGTTCAAGAACGCGGAGACGATTCCGGCCGATCTGGTGGTGATGGCGGTCGGCATTCGCCCGAACACGGCGCTGGCTGAATCAGCCGGTCTGCACGTGAACAAGGGCATCGTCGTCAACGACACCATGCAGACCTACGACCCCAAAATTTATTCGGTCGGCGAGTGCGTCGCGCATCGCGGCATTGCCTACGGTCTGGTGGCGCCGCTGTTCGAAATGGGCAAGGTGTGCGCCAACCATCTCGCGCATTTCGGCATTGGCCGCTACGAGGGTTCGGTGACCTCGACCAAACTTAAAGTGACGGGTGTTGATTTGTTCTCGGCCGGCAATTTCACCGGCGGGCCGGCGTTCGAAGAGATCGTGCTCAACGATCCCGCAGGCGGGGTCTACAAGAAGCTCGTTATTCAGAACAACAAGATCGTCGGCGGCGTGATGTATGGCGACACCAAGGACGGCTCCTGGTATTTTCAGTTGCTGCGCGACAAGCAGGACATTCACGAGATCCGCGATCACCTGATGTTCGGCCAGAGCCACCTCGGAGACACTGGGCACAAAGGCCAGTCGCAGGCGGCGATGATGGCCGATACGGCGGAGGTGTGCGGCTGCAATGGTGTGTGCAAGGGCACTATCATCAAGAGCATCAAGGAGCAGGGTCTGTTCACGCTTGAGGATGTGCGCCGGCACACCAAGGCGTCGTCCTCGTGCGGCTCTTGCACGGGCCTCGTCGAGCAGATTCTGGCGAGCGTGGTCGGTGGTGCGTACCAGCCCGCTGATACCAAAACCAAACCGATGTGCGGCTGCACCGACCACACGCACGAAGAAGCGCGCGAGGCGATCCGCCGTCACAAGCTGCTCACGCACGAAGCGGTCTATCAATTCATGGAGTGGCGCACCCCGAACGGTTGTGCGAGCTGCCGCCCGGCAATCAACTACTACATGCTCTCGACCTGGCCGCATGAGTCGCAGGATGATCCGCAATCGCGCTATATCAACGAGCGCGCCCACGCCAACATTCAGAAAGACGGCACCTACAGCGTGGTGCCGCGCATGTGGGGCGGAGAGACCACTTCGACTGATTTGCGCAAGATCGCCGACGTGGTCGACAAATACAAAATCCCCACTGTCAAGGTTACCGGCGGCCAGCGCATCGATTTGCTCGGCGTGAAAAAGGAAGACCTGCCCGGCGTGTGGCGCGACCTCGACATGCCCTCGGGCCACGCCTACGGCAAGAGCCTGCGCACGGTGAAAACCTGCGTCGGCAGCGAGTGGTGCCGCTTTGGCACGCAGGATTCAACGCGCATGGGCAAGGAGCTGGAGCACGATTTGTATGGCATGTGGTCGCCGCACAAGGTCAAGCTCGCGGTGTCCGGCTGTCCGCGCAATTGCGCCGAAAGCGGTATCAAGGATGTCGGCGTGATCGGCGTTGATTCGGGTTGGGAAATTTATGTGGCCGGCAACGGCGGCATCAAGACCGAAGTCGCGCAATTTTTGGTCAAGGTCGAGACGCACGAGCAGGTGCTCGAATACTCGGGCGCGTTTTTGCAGTTGTATCGCGAAGAAGCGCGCTATCTCGACCGCACCGTACATTGGGTCGCGCGTGTCGGCATGGAGTACGTGAAGAAAAATGTGGTCGAAGATGCCGAACAGCGCAAAGCCCTCTACGCGCGGCTCAAACTTGCCGTCAAGGACTACGTGGACCCATGGAAAGAGCGCGCCGCCGGCGTCGCGAAGAACGACTTTGAAATGCTCACCGCGTGAGGCCCATGATGGGTACGATGACTGAGATTCCGATGAAAAAAATTTGCCTCCTCACTGACATTCCCAAACTCGGCGCACGTGTGGTCAAGTCTGCCGCGCACGGCGATATCGCCATCTTTCGCACCGCCACTGACGAAGTGTTTGCGTTGCTCGACAAATGCCCGCACAAGGGCGGTCCGCTGTCACAGGGCATCGTGCACGGCAAGCGCGTCGCCTGTCCGTTGCACAACTGGAACATTGGTCTTGACGATGGCTGTGCAGTCGCGCCCGATGCGGGCTGTACGCAATCGTTTCCGGTGCGGATTGATGACGGAGCCGTGTTGCTCGGCGTTTGAGCATTGCGCCAACTGCGTGGCAGGGGTAAGTGAAGCGCACGTCGCCGCTTGCTGCGATTGCCCGCGATGCGTACAGAAATGGCAAATCTGACGCAGCAAAGCCATTTCCAGAAATCACTTTAAATAAAACACCTTAAGTTTGATTCGTAAGCATTTGTCTTGACTGGAAAATGTTCGTAAGTAATTGATTCTTAGACGTTTTTTGTAAAAACTGCTGGTGCTCGGCAGGCGCAGCGCGTAGACTTCTGAGTCCGTATTTGACAAATGTTCACATTCGGAATTGCCGGAATTACCGCGCGCAACCATGCCAGCCACCGTTTTTTTATCGTCTCTGCGCCGTCACGGCGCAAGCAGCCTTGCTGCGGGCGTGGTGCTGTGCGTCACCGCGCTGCCGGTGTTGGCGCAACAGGCGGTGCCTGAAGGCAGGTCCTCCAGTCTGCCCTCGCTGCATTCGGACATCAAGTTTTCGGTCTTCGCGCCGGCGCGCCTGGAAGGCGCTTCCGCCGCCGCTCCGAATGCTGCGCTGGACCTTACGCGTCAAATCAACCGTGTCAGTACCGGTTTGCAACAGGCAGCACACGGGCTGTATGGCAGCAAGATGAAAACGCTCGGTGCGTTTGACGTTTATGTCGCCGATTCCGCAGAGGCGGAGACGCTGTCTTCGGCGACCGGCAAAATTGCTCTCTATGCGGGTATTGCCCAACTTGCGCCGAGTGATGAGTGGCTGGCGTTCGTGATTGCTCGCGAGATGGGGCATGTGCTCGCTGGGCATCACGACGACAACTCCGCTGCGTCGATCATCACGTCGGTGATCATGAACCTGATCATTCCGGGCAGCAGCTTGCTCAAGAGTGCCGTGTCGCTGGTCAGCTCGCAGACGGCCGCGGCCGCAGGGGGCGAGCGTCAGGTGCACGAAGCCGATGAGATTGGATTGCGCCTGCTCGAAGCGGCGGGTTACCGCTTGGGCGGCTTGGCGCAGGCGTTGACGGCAGGGCCGTCCGCCGAGCGCCTCGGCGCTGGCAGCTGGGCGCGTACATTTCAGCAATCCGCTTCCAACATTCAAGCGCGTGCTGCCGAGACGGCGCCGGCGCTGGCGCACACCGGTGTGCAGCAAACGGCGCAGCTGTTGCCGCAAGTTGATGCAGCCCGGACAGTGATTGCGCAGGTGCCGGCATCAGCGGCGGGGCTCGCACCGGTGCCGGTGCCAGTTCAGGTTCCGGTACAAATGGCGGTACAAATAGCGGTACAAATGGCGGTACAGCTGGCGGGGCAGGTTCCGGCGCAAGTTGCCGCAGCGCCAGTGCCAGTGTTTTTGCACGACTTGCCTATTATTCGTGCGCGACCGTCCGGTGTCGCCGGGCCGCTGATGCTGGGCGGCTACACCGTTCCGGCGCGCCGCTTCGAGTGAATCTGTCTGCTGCGCCGCCGGCGCAGCACGGCCGCCAAGCTGCAGACGGATTCACCGTTCCGTCAGTTCGCGCGCTGCGGCAAACAGCGCACCCGATGAATCGCCCAAAGCGGTACAAACGCTGAAGTGATTTTTGCCGGGCAGATTGAGATGGCGCATTAATAGGGCAGGCCAGTGCTGCGCGAGCACGCTTGCCTGACGATGAAACTCACCGCTCTCTTCTGCGCCCACCGCTGTGATGAGCGGCGCTGGCGTCGCGTGCGGCAGGCAGGCGGGGCTCATCGCCAAGGCGCGTGCAGTGTTGAGCTTGAGGTCGTCGCGTAGAAACGGCGTGACGATAAAGGGTTCGAGGTCGTACAGCCCGCTGATGGCGAGCGCCCCGCGCACGACATTGCGCGGCAGCGCGCCATGCCAGCGCGGCCATTGGCAGGCGAGCATGAGGGCCGCGAGATGGCCACCCGCCGAGTGGCCAGAGACGCTGATACGGTGCGGGTTGGCACCATAGTGCCCGGCATTTTGGTAGAGCCAGGTGATGGCCGCAACGTTGTCGCGTATCAACTCTTCGAGCGGTACCGCAGGCACCAAGCGGTAGTTGATCACGGCGAGGGCGATGCCGGCGCGGGTGAAGGCCGGTGCCAGAAACGAAAAATCGGCCTTGTCCATGGCGCGCCAATAGCCGCCGTGAATGAACACCATCAGTGGCGCGTCACCGCCACGGCGTGTGGGGAAAAGATCCAGTGTTTGCTTGGGCTGGGCACCATAGGGGATGTCGAGATAGCAGGGCGAGCCGATGCGCACCTTGCGCGATTCTTCAGCCCAGGCGCGCATGTATTGGGCGTGATCGGGTACCGCCGCGCGGGCGTTGTATTCACGTTCGCAGAATGCTGGGTCGTATTTCATCGCAGCCCCCATCAAGGAAGGTCGATCGGGATCGTAATCGGTATCGGGATCGGGATCGGGTACGAGCGTGCGCTGGCGGTGCCACGGACCGCATTCCACAAGGGAGGCGCGGTTAGGGCGCAGCCTCGGGGCCAACGCCAGCGGGCTTGTCGGCGTAGGGTTTGAGGCCGAGCACACGCACAATGGTTTCGACCAGCGTCTGTTTCTTGTAGGGCTTGGAGATGTAGGCGCCAGCACCGAGGCTGAGACCCTTGAATACGTCGTTCTGGCTCGCGAGCGCCGTGAGCATGATCACCGGCAGCATCTTGAGCTTCGGGTGCTGGCGCATGCGCGCCAAAATGTCGAAGCCATTTGCTCCGGGCAACTCGACATCCATCAGTACCACGTCAGGCAGTGGCGTCTTGTTGAGTTCGCCCACCACTTCTTCGCGTGTGGCGGCGTGACGCTGCTTGAAGCCCGCTTTCATGATGATGTTCTGGGCGAAGCGTGCCTGAATCTCGTCGTCTTCGATGATCAGGACAACGATGTCGGTCCAGGCTTTGCCAAGTGGTGTGCCCGGTCCCTGTCCATCGCCGAGTTGCATGAACGAGCCGGTCTTGGTCAGTACGTCGTGGCCTTGATTGGCCGCGCTGGCCATGCGCTGCTGGTCTTGCGCGCTCAGCACCGGCGCGGCCGGCGCCGGCTCTTCAAAATGCGCGGTGAAGTCGAGGTCGGCATCTCCGCTCGCTGCTCTGCGTTCAAGTAAGCCGCCCTCAACGAGGCGGTCGAGCACGCTCAGCACCTCGTTTTCGGGCATGCGGATCGCGCGCTTCTTGACCATGTCGATATGCGCCTCGCCCGCGATCAAGGCGAGCACACGGATCAATTCGGGCGGCACCTTGCCCGCCTGTCCGCGCATGGCTTTGTCACCCAGATCGGTGCGGCGGTAAACGCTATCGGCGGTGGCTGTGGCTGTCATCAGGGGATTTTAGTGCTTCGGCACAAATGCCGCATCGACCGGCACACGGTAGCCGTTGGACAGGCGGTTGGTCTTGTTGGCAAGGCCGGTCACGGCCAACACTTCGGCAAACATGGCATCGGTCATGCCCGCCTTGCGCGCTGCCGCAGTGTGCGAATAGGTGCAGTACTCGCAGTTGTTGGTGGCAGACACTGCGACGTAAATCATTTCCTTGGTGAGAGCGTCAAGTGCGCCTGGCTGCATCACCGCCTTGACTTCCGCCCAGGTGCGGGCGAGGGTATCCGGGTCGCTCGCCAGCACTTTCCAGAAGTTGTTGATCGTGGCAACGCCACGTGTCTGCATGATGTCGTCATAGACGGCGCGCACCACCGGGCTGGCGTCTTCATACTCAACGGGCTTGACTAGTGACATGATGCTTTCTATCGCCGTGGCGGTGCGACTATGTGTTCAGACTCTGTCTTTCTTGGCGGATTTGTCGTTGGCCGCAGCAGTTGCCGCAGCCGGTTTGGCGCCGGCCGCATCGACCGCCGGTTTGGGTGCGTCTGGTACTGGCTCGGCAGCTGTTTTGGCAGACGCAGCGGGCGCACCGCCAACTGACGCAGCCGCGCTGGCTGCTTGCGCACCGGCGCGCCCCGCCTTGCGATCGAGCAAGCGGCCAAAATTGTCCAGCGACAAGAGGTGAATGTAAATTTTCGACATCACCCCTTTCTTGATCAAATTCTTGTGCTGGCTGGCGTTGAGAAACTCGAGCTTCTTTTCGTCAACGCGGAACATGCCGGTCAGATGCATCGAGCCGCCCGCATTGAGCGTTGCCTGCATGGTGAACGGTTCGAGCAAGCCGTAGTCGGCGAGGATGCCGCACATCTCCTTGGTGCGCTCCAGGTCGGCTTCGTATTCTTCGAGCAATTTTTCCACTTCCTTCCAGCGCGGCAGCGGCTCCTGTTTGGCGTCGAACATCGGCTCACCGCCTGACTCGGCGATGTAGTCCTTCTCGACGCAGATCAGGCGTTCGGCCTGCTCGACATTGTCGAGCGTGACCCGCGCCATGCAGAAAGGGTAGCGGCGCACATAGGCCGGCAGGTAAACATCACGCGTCCATACGCCATCGTGCACAAACAAGTTTTCTTGTGCCTGCAAACCGAGCACCGCCACCGGCGCGAACGAGCGCCCTTCATCTCCCGACGAGAACACGATCGGGTAATCACGGTGCGCCACGTTGAACTCGGTGTAGCTCACCGGAATGGCGTTGAGCGACTGCGTGAACACCGGCAACTGCCCAGGTGAGGAAATTTTTACCTGATGATTTTTGAGGAAAGGGGTAATTTCCGCGTAACCAAAGGGCGCGCTGATTTGCATGCGGATGCTCCGGGGGCGATGTCGTGTAACGGCAGGAGCAAAATCATAACGCAAGCCGCTTGCACGCGTATACACTGCTGCCTATGCGAACCGGTCTCTATCTCGCCCTTGTGCAACTGCTGTTCACGGTGACGTGGACGATTTATGTCGCGTTCCTGCCGCAGCTCGCGCAGGCGGCGGGGATTCCGAAAACCCAAGTGTTGTGGATCCTGATGCTCGATCAGGCCATCTTTATCGCAATGGACTTTGCGCTCGGCATTGGTGCGGACAAAGTATCGGCGGCGATGAAGCGCATATCTGCGCCGATGATTGCCATCACTGTGGTGTCGGCAGCGGCCTTCATTTTGCTGCCACTGGCGGGCGCGTCGGCTGCGCTGCTGCTCACATTGACGGTGGTGTGGGCGGTGACCTCGTCGGCATTGCGCGCGCCACCGATGGCGATGTTCTCCAAATACCTGAGGGCCGAGGCGGCACCGCGCTTCGTATTCTTGTCACTGCTCGGCATCGGCATCGCCAGTGCGATTGCGCCGTGGTTGACCGGGCAGCTGCGTGGCATGTCGCCGGTGTTGCCGTTTGTGCTCGCTGGCGCGGGTTTGGTTGCCGCCGTGCTGGCGATGGGCTGGTGTGAACGGCGGCTGGCTGCCGCTGCCGCGACTGGTGTTGCTGATACCTCCACAAGCGCTGCCGCTCCAGCGGCCTCCAAAGCTCCTTCGACGACTGCTAGTGGTCGCAGCGGTGCGGGTACGTCAAGCGCCGCCGCCGCCGTGCCGCAGGTGGCCGCTCGCCCAGCCGGTGCTGGCACGGCAGCGCTGTTTGCCGCTGTGCTGCTACTCGCGCTCGGCTTTCAAGTGCACGCGTTCATCAATGCTGCGCCCGCCTATTTGCGCTTCGCCAAGGCAGCGGATCTGGAATGGTTGATGGGCTTGTTTTGGGTCGGCTTCACGGTGTGCGTGATGGTGCCGGGCATGGGCGCATTTGAGCGCGCCCGGCCTGCGCAAATGCTGATTGCCGGTACGGCGCTTGGCGCGCTGGCGTTTGCCGCCCTGCCGCAGGCGGGCAGTCTCGCAGCGGCGATTGCCGCACAAGTGTGTGCGGGTGCAGCATGGGGCCTGATCACCGGCTACGCGCTCACTGCAGCGCTCGATGCGGGCCGCACCGGGCGCGAAGGGCGCTTCGCGGGTCTCGTGTTTGCGTTGCTGGCGGGGGCCGCGTTGACGCGCTTTCTGATCGTGCTCTCTGGCGTGCATACGAGCGCTGACTTCAAACCACTGATTGCGTGGCTGCCGGCGGTGGCGTGGGCGGGCGCGCTGCTGCTGCTGGCACTGGCGGCGCACGGCCGCGTGTTTTCACGATAGCGGTGCGCTCCCGGCGAATGACAACTGCCGCCAAGCCTCCATCACCACCACCGCCACCGCGTTCGAAAGATTGAGACTGCGGTTGTCAGGCCGCATCGGAATACGCAGGCGTTGCGCGGGGGCGAACAGCGTCAGAACCTCCGGCGGCAGGCCGCGCGTTTCGGAACCGAACACAAACACATCCTCGTCCTGGAATGAGGTGGCGCTGTAGGTGTGGCTGTTTTTGGTCGATAGCGCAAACACGCGCCTACTCTGCCATTGCGCTGAAAGCGTTGTGGCACAAGGCTCCCAGCCTGCATGCACTTTTACGCTGGCGTATTCGTGATAGTCAAGACCGGCGCGTTTGAGTTCTTTCGCGTCCATGCGAAAGCCGAGCGGTTCGATCAAATGCAACTGCGCGCCGGTGTTGGCGGCGAGGCGGATCACGTTGCCGGTGTTGCCCGGAATTTCAGGCTGGTAGAGGACGATGTGCAGCATGCCAGTGATGGGGGGCGGCGTCCCGCCGGCTTGTCAGTTCAGCGCCGCCGCCAATTGGCGCCGGTAGCTCGATACCAATTCGGCGAAATCAGGATTGCCGGCCAGCATGTTGAACACGTTGATCATCGCCTTGCGCGCGCCGTCCTCGTGCAGCTTGCGGTCGCGGCGCACGATTTCGAACAGGTGTGCCAGTGCTTGATCGAATACGCCATCCGCGATCAAGGCCTGTGCAAGGGCATAGCGTGCAGCCAGATCGTCCGGGTTGGCGGCAGCTTTCTTCGCGAGCTCTTCGGTCTCCGGCAAATCCTGCGCCGAACGCAACACTTCGACCTGGGCGCGGATGCCGTCGCGCCGGTTCATCTTGGCGACACGCTCGGCTTGCTCGCCCGCGACGGGCGGGAAGTCAATTTCATCGAGGTGTTTGATGGCGTCGTCAAACGTGCCGGCCATCATTTCAATCTCGGCCAGATCCAGTTTCACGTCCGCGTTGCCGGGGGCGAGCGCGAGCGCGATCTTGAGTGTGTCGATGGCACCGGGCAAATCGCCACTCTGCGCCTGCGCCATCGCTTCGGCGCGCTTGGTATCGACCGGGCTGGCGGGCGCGGCAGCAGGTGCTGCAGTTTTGAGCGCGGCAGCGGCTTCCGGCAAGGCCTGCGCGAACATTTTGGAAATTTTCTCGAAGAAAGCCTTGATCTGGCCTTCGGGCTGCGCGCCCATGACCTGGTCGGCGAGCTGGCCGCCGATGATCGCCGCCACGTAGGGGATGCTGCGCACGCGAAAGGCTTGCGCAATCTCCGGGTTGTCGTCCGAGTTGATCTTCACCACTTTGACTTTGCCGGCGTACTGCGCGCCGACTTTTTCCAGGATGGGCGTGAGGGCGCGGCAGGGGCCGCACCACGGTGCCCAGAAGTCAATCACGACCGGCATGGTCATCGAGACCGCCATCACTTCGCTCTCGAAGGTGGCAGTGGTGACATCGGTGACTGCGCCAGCGGCGGGAGGGGGGAATGCGGGTGACGGGGTTAAGGCGGACGGCTGATTCATGGTGTGGGGCGCAATGGGTGTGAGGCGACGGGGGTGGGGCGATCTATGCGGCGCAATCTGCGTGGGCAACCTGAGGGGAGCAATGCAGGGAAGGCGCTGCTGACGGCCAGCGATTTTACGCGGATGCGGGTGCGGCAGTCTGGGTAAAGCTGTGCGGCAGTGTGCGCGCTACCACCCAGTTGGTGATATGCGTTGCCCCAGCCGCCTTGAGGACGCGCGCCAGTTCATTGAGGGTGGAGCCGGTGGTCATCACATCATCGACCACGGCAATGCGCAGACCGGCGAGTGGGCGCGGGTTGACGCTGCCTGCGGTGCCAGTGCAAGCGAACGCGCCCTGGATGTTGCGCGCGCGTTCTTTCCATGGCAGGAGTGCTTGCGGTGGTGTGTCACGGATCCTGTGCACCATCTGTGCATCGACGGCAATGCGCCGCCGCTGCGCAATCGGGCGCGCGAGTTCGAGCGCCTGATTGAAGCCACGGTCCGCGAGCCGCGCGGGGGCTAGCGGCATCGGCACGATGAGATCGATAACAGGTGAAGCTGCGCAAGCCGGTACCGCCGCCCTGCCGTGCGAAGCGGGAGCTGCCGGCGGACGCGCGTCCCGTGCGGCGGCCTGTGCCACATCCAGCGCGCGATCCAGTTGTGCAGCGAGGAAGTGCGTCAGCCCAAGGGCATGCCGGTACTTGAAAGCTTGCAGCGCTTGGTCGAGCGGTTCGCCGTAGGCGTAGGCAGCGACCGTCGCATCGAAGTGGGGCGGATCGGCGAGGCAGCGGCCACACACGCCCGCTTGCGGCACTGGCAGTGCGCAGCGCGGGCAGGCATGCGGCGGCGGCGCGGGAAACACGGCAACGCATTCCATGCAAATGGCCTGCACGCTGACGCAGCCACACAGATAGCAATCCTGCTCGCTCGCCAATTTGCGCAGTGAGGTGCGCAGCGCGGCTGTCAGACGCATGTTGACCCGGCCTCGCCGCCTTCGTGCCGCGCCATGAGATGCGATGCGAGAGACGATGTGGGAGACAATGTGCGCCTTGCAATGTGTCCAGTGGGTGTCATTCGTGTTCAGCCGCAGTTTTTGTGTCAACAGTGTTTCGATTGTCGCCCAGGTGTGGGTGCTGCTGGCCGCTGCATGTTTTGCCGGTGCGGTGGCCGCTGCCGGCGAGCCGGTGCGCATCGCGTTTATCGACCCGCTGTCCGGGCCATTCGCCAACACGGGCGAGTCGGCACTGAAGCATTTTCGCGCGGCGGTGGAGCGCGATGAGGTGCTGCGCATCCTGCGCCGCAGCGTCGTCGGTGGGCGCACCGGCGCGCGTATCGACGCGCGCATCGAAATCGTGCCGTTCGACAACAAGGCCTCCGCGCAGGAAGCGCTGGTGCAGTTGCGTGCCGTCATCGATCAGGGTATCCGCTTCGTATTGCAGGGGCAAAGCTCGGCTGCGGCGCTGGCGCTGAGTGACGCCATCGACAAGCACAACGCGCGCAATCCGGCGCAGACTGTGCTGTTTCTCAACTACGCGGCGCTCGACCCCGACCTCACCAACGCGAAGTGCAGCTTCTGGCATTTCCGCTTCGACGCTCCGGTGGACGTGCGCATGGAAGCCTTGGTGGAAGCCATTCTTCGCGATGGCACTGCGAAAAACATCTATCTCATCGGGCAGGACTATTCGTTCGGGCGCAGCGTGGCCCAGCATGCACGCGCGATGCTGGCGCGCAAACTGCCGGGCGCACGCATCGCTGGCGACGACCTGCACCCAATTGGCACCGTGCGCGATTTCGCGCCTTACGTTGCCAAGATCAAGGCCGCGGGTGCCGACACTGTTGTCACCGGCAATTGGGGCAACGATCTGGCGTTGCTGGTCAAGGCAGCGCGCGAGCAGGGCTTCAGCGGCGACTTCTACACCTTCTATGCCGGCTCGCCCGGCGCGGTGACGGCGATTGGCCGCGCCGGTGCGGGCAAGCTCAAGCAGGTCAACGAGTGGCACCCGAATGTGCAGGTCAACGGCCGCCGCACCCACGAAGTCTACGCGGCCCAATTCAAGCAGCGCTATGGCGAAGACTTTCGCTATTTGCGCTTTTTGACGCTCACGGAAATGTTTGCCTCTGCGCTCGCGCGCGCTGGCAGCAGCGACCCGCAGCGCGTGGCGTTGGCGCTTGAAGGCATGCGCCTGGCGACCGCTACGGGTGAAGTAGAAATGCGTGCGCGCGATCATCAATTGATTCAGCCGCTTTATGTGTCCACCCTGATGGCGAGCGCGCAGCAGGGCGGTGCGGCAGAGGTGGCTGTGGATACCGAAAACAGCGGTCTCGGTTTCAAGACCGACGTGCGCATTGAGGGTTATGCAACGGCACAGCCCACTAGTTGTGTGATGACGCGCCCCGCCTCGTTTGCGGCGGCGCGCTGAGCGATGGCTGCCGGTGCCGGTACAGTCTTTAAGCTGGGTGCAGCCGCGTCCGCGACTGCCCCTGCGGTGGACGAACCCTTCTTCGCCGATCGCACTGCACTGCGGCGCCAGTTCCACCGCGCCGCCCCGACGTTTGCCGCAGGCGACGCCCTGCATCGCGAGGTTGCCGCGCGCATGGTCGAGCGTTTGGGCTATGTCAAACTCACACCCGCACGCACGCTCGATCTCGGCTGCGCCACCGGCGCGGCAGGCGCTGCGCTGCGCACGCTGTATCCCAAAACCGCGATTACCGGCGTCGACTTCGCGCCAGGCATGGCGCAACAAGCCGCAGCGCAACCGGACGGGTGGCTCGCGCGGCTGCGCGGTGCGCAGCGCCACGCGGTGTGCGCCGATCTGTCAGCCCTGCCGCTGGCGCAGGCGAGTCATGGACTGGTATTTTCCAATTTGGCGCTGCATTGGCTTGATGACCCGGCAGCGGCCTTGCGCGAGGCGCATCGCGTGCTGGAGTTGGGCGGCCTGTTGATGTTCAGCATGCTCGGGCCGGACACGCTGTGCGAATTGCGTGATGCGTGGGCGGAGGCGGAGGCCGGTGAACGCGATGCCGGCGCGGCAATTCAGAGCATGCCAGAAGTGCGGCCCGGGACTGCGGCAGAGAATCTGGCGGAGTTGCGCGTGGATTCTGCCAAACCTGCCGCACCCCTGGCGCGCTGGCACGTCAAGCGTTTCATCGATCTGCACGATATCGGCGATCTGCTGGTCAAGACCGGTTTTGCCACGCCGGTAATGGACATGGAAAAGATTGTGCTGACGTACCAAAAAGTCGAGCAGATTGTCGCTGACTTGCGTGCGACTGGCTCGGTCAACGCTATGCAGGGCCGGGCGCGTGGACTTACCGGCAAACGCGTCTGGCAGCGTGCTGCGGCTGCCTACGAAAAGCGGCGCTCGAGCGGACGGCTGCCTGCGACCTTTGAGGTGGTGTACGGTCATGCCTGGAAAGCCCCCGCGCGCAAAACTGCCGGAGGCGATGACGTGGTGCGTTTCGTCGGACGCGACAGCAGCCAGCGCCGTTGAGTGCCAACGCCGCGCGCGTAAAAGCGGCACAAAAACCATTTTTTCAGGCTGCTATAATCTCGCGAATTATTTAGGGTCTTTGTGCAGCGCGGCAATTGGGTGTTTGGGGTGGGCTGTCAGCCCTTTCAGACAGCGCGCCGCCGGCATCCCGGCAGCCCATTACATCGGTATTTGCTTCAATTTTCCATCTACGAGGTCATGATGTTTGCAGGCAATCATGTGAAACACGCAGTCTCGCGCGGTGCCACCGCCATCGGGCTGGCAGCCAGTACGCTGCTTACCGCTCCGCTCGCGTTTGCCCAAAAGTCAGTCGACATGCAGGGTGGGCCGGCCGTCAACCAGCTCAATTTGCACGCACCAGCGAGCAAAATTGCTGCCGACATTTACGATCTGCACACTGGCATGTTGATCGTTTGCACGCTGATTTTCATTGCCGTGTTTGGCGCCATGTTTTATTCGATTTATGCGCACCGCAAATCGAAGGGCCACAAGGCCGAGCAGTTTCACGAGAGCATTGCGGTGGAAATCGCCTGGACGGTGATCCCAACCATCATCGTGATCCTGATGGCGGCGTTTGCCACCAAGGCGGTGCTGGCGATGAAAGATACCTCCAATGCCGATATCACCATCAAGGCCACCGGCTATCAGTGGAAATGGGGCTACGACTATTTGAAGGGTGAGGGCGAAGGCATCAGCTTCATGTCCAATCTGTCAACGCCGCGCGAGCAGATTGATGGCACGGCGCCCAAGGGCGAGAACTACATGCTCGAGGTCGATAACGAGGTAGTGGTGCCGGTCAACAAAAAAGTCCGCATGATCTTGACCGCGCAAGACGTGATTCATGCCTGGATGATTCCTTCCTTCGGAGTCAAGCAGGACGCGGTGCCTGGCTTCATTCGTGATGCGCATTTCACCTCGCTAAAAATCGGCAAGTTCCGCGGCCAATGCGCCGAGCTGTGCGGCAAGGAACACGGCTTCATGCCGATCGTGGTCAATGTCGTGTCCGACGCCGATTACACGAAATGGGTATCAGACGAGAAGAAAAAACTCGCGGCCAAACAGGATGATCCGAACAAGCAGTGGACGGTCGCAGAACTGACGGCGCGTGGCGAGAAAGTCTATACGGCGAACTGCGTGGCTTGCCATCAGGCAACAGGTAAAGGGGTGCCTCCCGCATTCCCGCCGCTCGAGGGCGCGAAGATCGTCAATGGCCCGAAAGACAATCAAATCGCCATTTTGCTGAACGGACGCCAAGGCTCCGCAATGGCCGCGTTCAAGCAATTGTCAGATGTCGAGTTGGCGGCGGTAATCACCTATACCCGCACCACCTGGGGCAATAAGGGTGAAGTGCCCACGGTTGCCGACATCAAGGCCGCGCGCGCGTGGGATGCCGCCAAGATGACTACTTTGGCTGCCAAGCAGTAGCGGCATTGGCCGGTTACGCCTTCCCCGAATATCGCAGCACCGCACACTAATTCTTCAGACTTATTTTTGAGGCAGACAACATGAGCGCAGTTCTCCCAAGTCCCGGATATGCCGCAGGACACGCTGACGATCACGGCCACGGTCACGATGACCATCACCACGGCCCGCCGCCTGGCTTGATGCGCTGGGTCAAGACTACCAACCACAAGGACATCGGCACGCTGTACCTGTGGTTCAGCTTCACCATGTTCCTCACCGGCGGTGTGCTGGCGCTGACGTTGCGCGCCGAGCTGTTCCAGCCCGGTTTGCAGATTGTGAACCCCGAAGTATTCAACCAGCTCACCACCATGCACGGCATCATCATGGTGTTCGGCGCCATCATGCCGGCCTTTGTGGGCTTCGCCAACTGGCTGATCCCGATGCAGATCGGCGCACCCGACATGGCGTTCGCGCGCATGAATAACTGGTCGTTCTGGCTGCTGATTCCCGCCGCGAGCTTGCTGATCATTTCCTTCTTTGTGCCGGGCGGTGCCACGGCGGCTGGCTGGACGCTCTATGCGCCATTGTCGACCCAGATGGGCATCGGCATGGACTTGGCGATTTTTGCGCTGCACATCATGGGCGCGTCGTCGATCATGGGTTCGATCAACATCGTCACCACCATTCTCAACATGCGCGCCCCCGGCATGACGCTGATGAAAATGCCGATGTTCTGCTGGACGTGGCTCATCACTGCCTACCTGCTGATCGCCGTCATGCCCGTGCTGGCCGGTGCCATTACCATGGTGCTGACCGACCGCCACTTCGGCACGTCTTTCTTCAACGCCGCCGGCGGCGGTGACCCGGTGATGTATCAGCACATTTTCTGGTTCTTCGGGCATCCCGAGGTGTACATCATGATTCTGCCGGCCTTCGGCATCATCAGCCACGTGGTGCCGGCGTTTGCGCGCAAGCCCCTGTTCGGCTACTCCTCGATGGTGTACGCCACCTCGTCGATCGCGATTCTGTCGTTCATTGTCTGGGCCCACCACATGTTCACCACCGGCATCCCGGCGGCGGGCCAGTTGTTCTTCATGTACGCGACCATGCTGATCGCCATTCCCACCGGCGTCAAAGTGTTCAACTGGATCGCCACCATGTGGAAGGGTTCGATGACGTTCGAGACGCCGATGCTGTTCGCGGTCGGCTTCATCTTCGTGTTCACCATGGGCGGCTTCACCGGCTTGATCCTCGCGGTCACGCCCATCGACATCCAGTTGCAGGACACCTACTACGTGGTCGCGCACTTCCACTACGTGCTGGTGGCGGGGTCACTTTTTGCCCTCTTCTCCGGGGTCTATTTCTGGCTGCCCAAGTGGACCGGCCACATGTATGACGAGGGCCTGGGCAAGCTGCACTTCTGGGCATCGATCATTTTCTTCAACATCACTTTCTTCCCGATGCACTTCCTTGGTCTGGCGGGAATGCCGCGCCGCATTCCCGACTACGCGACCCAGTTTGCTGATTTCAACGCGATTGCCACTGTCGGCGCGTTTGGTTTCGGCCTGTCGCAGCTGATTTTCCTTGCCTGCGTGCTCAAGACCATCAAAGGCGGTGCCAAGGCGGGAGACAATCCGTGGGAAGGTGCTCAAGGCCTGGAGTGGACGCTGTCGTCGCCGGCGCCGTATCACTCGTTCACCACGGTGCCTGAAGTCAAGTAAGGCCGGCGGCTTCGACCTTCTCCCTCGCCCACAGCTTTGCCGTGTCTGCCATCTTGAACCAGCCTCGTGACATGGACACAACCGCGGTGCCGGCTACTAGCGGCAATACGCGCAGCAATGGCCGCACTGCGCTCGTCCTGCTGTCGATCGCACTGGTGTTTTTTGCCGGTGTGATTGCCAACCGCGTTTTGTTTGGTTGAATCATGGATACGCCGTCTACAGCACCTGCGCAAACCCTCGGGCTCAATCGCGAGACCCTCACCAAGCTATTGGTTGTGACGGTGCTCATGTTCGGCTTTGGTTTTGCGCTGGTGCCGTTCTACAAAAAGATTTGCGAAGTCACCGGTATCAACAATCTGCTCAAGGCCGATGCCGCCCCGGTCAATTCGCAGGTCGATACCGCCCGCAATGTGGTGATCGAGTTTGATGCCAGTGAAGGACCGAATCTGCCGTGGCGTTTCAAGCCGGTCACTGGTTCGTTGACAGGGCATCCTGGCCAGTTGATGCAAATGGACTACGAGGTTGTCAACAAGCTCAATGTGCCGGTCACCGGCCAGGCGATTCCGAGCTATGCGCCACGCAACGCAGCGCAGTATTTCAAGAAGCTCGAGTGTTTCTGTTTCAAGCAGCAGACTCTTGCTGCGGGTGAGACCAAGCGTTTCCCGGTGGTGTTTGTGATTGACCCGTATCTGCCCAAGGATATCGGCACCATCACGCTGTCGTACACCTTCTTCACCGTGGCCGGGCGGGACAAAGCATCATGAGTCAGACTGGCGCACAGCTTGCCCAAGGCGCTGCCCTGAACGGCGCTGCCCTGAACGGCGCTGCCCTGCAAGGTGCTGCCCTGCCAGTCATGGCCGAGGGAGCGCAGTCTGCGGGCTGCGCAGCGGGCGCGGTGCCGCAACCCAAAGCCTCGGCTGCGCAAGTCGGGCGTGCTGTGTTCTGGTCATTTATTGGTATCCGCAAGAGTTCAGGGCATGAGAACGACGTTGCCCGCATTACCCCGGCGCAGGCCATCATCGCCGGGCTAATCGGGGCAGCCTTGTTCGTTACGTCTTTAGTGATTTTGGTCAAGCTATTGACCGCCAAATAAAATTTTTGCCCAGCATCTTTAGTCGAGGAATTGAAATGAGCGCATCGCACGCACCCGCAGCTTCAGCCCACGCGGCATCCCCGTCCGGTTATTTCATTCCGGACCCGTCCAGTTGGCCGGTGAAAGGCTCGATCGCGCTGTTTTGCATGGCGATCGGCGCCGCTACTTGGTTCAACGGCTATATGCCTGGCCCATGGGCGGTGGCGGTTGGCTTCGCGATCCTGATCTATGTGCTGTTCGGCTGGTTCGGCACCGTGGTGGGCGAATCCGAGAGCGGCAAGTACAACGGCCAGGTGGACGTGTCGTTCCGCTGGAGCATGAGCTGGTTCATTTTTTCCGAAGTCATGTTTTTCGCGGCCTTCTTCGGCGCATTGTTCTACGCGCGCCAGTTGTCGGTGCCATGGCTCGGCGACCTCGAGCACAAGCTGCTGTGGCCTGACTTTGGTGCCCATTGGCCGACGGCCGGCCCGGACGCGGCTGAGAAATTCACGGTGATGGGGCCGTTCCCGATTCCCGCACTCAACACAGCGTTGCTGCTCATGTCGGGCGTGACCTTGACAGTCGCGCATCACGCATTGAAAGATGGCAATCGCAGCCGCCTTAACCTCTTCATGGCGCTCACCATCGCGCTCGGCGTGATGTTCCTCGGTTTTCAGGTCTACGAATACAGCCATGCCTACTCCGAGCTCAACCTCAAGCTCACCAGCGGCATTTACGGCTCGACCTTTTTCCTGCTGACCGGATTTCACGGTTTTCACGTGACCGTGGGCGCCACCATGCTGATCGTGATTCTCGCGCGCTGCATGAAGGGGCACTTCACGTCAGAGCATCACTTCGCGTTTGAAGCGGTGGCTTGGTACTGGCACTTTGTCGACGTGGTTTGGCTCGGCCTGTTTTTTGTGGTCTACATGTTCTGACCGCGCGCCGCACAATAAAAAACGCCGCACTGAGTGCGGCGTTTTTTGTTTGCCGGGCGACATGGCATGCCGCGCGTTGGCCAAGTCGATCGAGTCAAAACTGCTGCGCGGCCTTATCCCAGCGGATGACTTGAGCGGAACCAGCCCATCCAGTAGCCGAACATGAGAAACGCGAACAACGCCACCGACAGCGAGATGCGCACCGTAAGCGCGTTAACCGTGCGTTTGGTCTTGCCGCCGTCTTTGACCAGAAATACCATCGCCGATGCAAGGCTGCCCAGGATGACCAGCATGATGATGACTGCAATGATTTTCATGGACTGCCCCGGTGCGTAAAGTACTATTTTCGCCTTTTCTGCGGGCGTGCAGTGAGCGCCGGTGCGCAATGGCACCGGCTGCCGGTCATCGCGCCAACAGCCGTCATCGCGCCGCAGGTCTCTGTGTCAGCGCCCTCCTGCATCATGCTCCGTATTAGCCGTCGTCCCCACTGGCGTTTGTGGCCCACGGTGGCCGCCATTGCAGTGTTCGCCGTCGCATTCGCCGCGGGCCAGTGGCAGAGTGGGCGCGCAGCGGAAAAGGACGTCATTGAGTCGCGCCACGCCGCTCTGCGGGACGCACCCGCTGTGGCCATGCCTGCGCGCATTGCAGATGGGGAGCGTGAAGCCTTCGATGGCCGCCGCGTCAGCACGCAAGGCGAGTTCCTCAACGACAAGACGATTTTTCTCGACAATCAGGTGCAGAACCGCATGGCGGGCTACCACGTGCTCACGCCACTGCGCGCGCAAAACGGCGCGATGGTGCTGGTCAATCGCGGCTGGGTGGCGTTGGGCAGAACGCGTGAAGCGTTGCCCGAAATCGCGCCAGTCACCGGCAGCGTCATGATTGAAGGCCGTGCCGCGCTGCCGCCGCTGCGTGTCTACGAAATCAAACCGGAAGCGCAGCAGGGGAGCGTTTGGCAGAACCTGCAGCTGGCGGCGATGTCGAAACAGATGGGCGTTGATCTGCTACCGTTTGTGCTTAGATTGTCGAGCAACACGGGTGATGGCCTTGCGCGCGTGGCATCGAGCGGCGCCCTTGGCAGTAGTGCCGGCACTGCGGTTGGTGCCGGTGGTGGCGCAACCGGCATGACCGCCGCCAAGCATCGCGGCTATGCCTTTCAGTGGTATTCCCTGGCGGCGTTGACTGCATTGTTGTTTGTGATTTTCACTTTTTTCGAGCGTAGCAAACCCCATGGCCCATCACCTTGATACCCGCGAGGCCGCCTATACAGAGGCGATTCGCGCCGGCCGCCTCAAGATGCTGCTGGTGCTCTTGGTGTGTGCCGCGCCGGTGATCGCGTCCTATGTGTCGTATTACTTTTTGAAGCCGGATGGCCGCACCAACTACGGCAGCCTGCTTGAGGTCAAACCGCTTCCACCCGCGCCACTCGCGCTGCTCGATGGCAAGCCTTTCGCGATGAGTGAATTCAAGGGCAAGTGGGTGCTGGTCACGGTGGATGGCAGTGCCTGCGGTGACCCCTGCATCAAGAAGCTTTACGCCATGCGCCAAGTGCGTCTCGCCACCGGCAAAGAGAAGGATCGTGTCGAGCGCGCCTGGCTGGTCAACGACGACGAAGCGCTCTCGACCATGACCATGCGCGAATACGACGGCACGCGCATGCTGCGCGCGCAAGGCGCTGCGGTACTCAAGGCATTTCCCGCCGCGCCGCGCGTGGAAGATCACATCTATTTGATCGATCCACTCGGCAATCTGGTGCTGCGCTTTCCCAAAGATGCCGACCCGGCGCGCATGAAAAAAGACATCGACCGATTGCTCAAATATTCGCGTATTGGCTGACCCATGAGCACGTTCGCCTTGTTCCAATTGCTGCTGCTGGGCCTGATTGTGGCCAGCGGGCCGCTCGCCTATGTGTGGGCGCGGCGCGGCAGTGGCAACAACAGCGGTGCGGGCCAGGGTGATGCGGCAGCCTTGTGTGGCGCAGCGGCGCGCCAGCGCAAGCTCGTGTGGGTCATTGTGTTTTTCACCTTTGATCTGATCTTGTTCGGCGCCTTCACCCGTCTCACTGACTCCGGTCTCGGTTGCCCCGACTGGCCGGGCTGCTACGGCACTTCCAACCCGCTCGCGGCGCACGCGGCGATCAAGGCGGCAGAAACCGCGATGCCCACCGGCCCGGTGACCGTGACCAAGGCCTGGATCGAAATGATTCACCGCTATCTGGCGATGGGTGTCGGCGTGCTGCTCATTGCGCTGGTGGCGGTGTCGTGGCGCAATTGGCTCGACCAGCGCAAAGACCCGGCGCACGCGCCTTGGCACGCGCTGGCGCTGCTTGCGCTCGTCTGCGTGCAGGGTGCTTTCGGTGCGTGGACGGTGACGCTTAAATTGATGCCGCTCATCGTCACGATTCACCTTCTGTTGGCAGTGACACTGTTGTGCGCGCTCGGCACGCTCGGCGCGCATCTTTCCGCGGCACCTGCGGTGCCGGCGGTGAACCTCGCTGTGACTCCGGGGCCGCGCGCGCTGGTGACGTTTGCACTGATCGCCGTGTTCATCCAGATTGCGCTCGGTGGCTGGGTCAGCAGCAACTACGCGGTGCTGGCCTGTCCTGACTTTCCCTTGTGTCATGGCGAAGTGCTGCCGTCGCGCGCGGATTTCGCCAGCGGGTTTGAATTGCTGCGCCCGCTTGGCGTGCGCGCTGACGGCGTACTGTTGCCTTATGAGGCCCTGATAGCGATTCACTGGACGCACCGCGCCTTCGCCCTGGTAGTGAGCGCCGCAGTATTGTGGGTCGCCGCGCTGGTTCTGCAACGCGCTGCTGCGGACGCGCAAGCCATACGCTATGCGCGCTGGCTGATTGCGCTGCTGGTATTGCAGGTCTTGACCGGTGTGTCCAACGTCGTCTTTAGCTGGCCACTGTTCGTCGCCGTAGTGCATAACGGTGGCGCCGCCGCGCTGGCGTTTGTGCTGGCGCTGCTGCGCACGCGCTTTGCGCCGCAAGCGGCACCGCGCTATGCGCCCGCCCAAGCGGTGCTGTCATGAGCGGTAGCGTGCGCGAGATCACCGAGGTTGCGGTCGCTGCGCCAGATGCGCAGGGAATCATGCAGAAAAACGCAGCGGCGCAGGAGCATGCAGCAGCGCCACCGGAAAAAAAATGGCGTCAGTTCCTCGACCTTACCAAACCGCGCGTCACCTTGCTCGCCGTGTTCTGCGCAGTGATCGGCATGTTCCTCGCCACACCAGGCATGGTCGAGCCGGTAACGCTGTTCGCGGGCGCAGCGGGCATCTGGATCCTCGCCGGCGCGGCGTTCGCGGTCAATTGCCTGATCGAGCAGCGCATTGATGCGCAAATGGCACGCACGCGCGCGCGGCCAATGGCGCGTGGTGAACTTTCCACTACGCAGGCTCTCGTGTTTGCTGCAGTGCTCGGCATCATCGGCAGCGCCTTGCTCTTCTGGCTGGTCAACCCGCTCACGATGTGGCTCACGATGGCTACCTTCCTCGGTTACGCCTTCATCTACACAGTGATGTTGAAGCCGACCACGCCGCAGAACATCGTGATCGGCGGGTTGTCAGGCGCCATGCCGCCGCTGTTGGGATGGACGGCAGTAACTGGCGAAGTCGCGCCGCAAGCGGTACTGCTGGTGCTCATCATCTTTGTGTGGACGCCGCCGCACTTCTGGGCGCTCGCGCTGTATCGCGTCGAAGACTACAAGCGCTCAGGCCTGCCGATGCTGCCGGTCACGCATGGTTCCGAATTCACGCGTTTGCAGATTTTGCTCTACACCATTTTGCTCACGGCGACCACCGCGCTGCCCTACGTGATTCAAATGAGCGGCCTGCTGTATCTGGTCGTTGCGCTGGCCTTGGGTGCAGGGTTTGTCTGGCACGCGTGGAAGCTCTACAAAGACTATAGCGATACACAGGCCCGCAAAACCTTCGGCTATTCGCTTTGGTATCTTGCTGCATTGTTTGCCGCGCTCTTGGTTGATCACTATGTGTTCCCGCTAGCGGGTTTTTGAAACAGGACGCGCATATGACGACACATCACGCCATCTCCCGCTGCTTGCCCGGTGCGGCAGCTGTCACCACCACAGATGCCATTGCCGCCACCACGGTTTCGCGCTGCATGACCGCAGTACGCGCCGTATTGCTGGGCGTGGCGGCTGTGTTCCTGCTCGCCGCCTGCGACAGCGGCAAACCACAATTCAAAAACACCGATGTCACCGGTGCTGACTATGCAAAAGACTTCGCGCTCACCGACCATACCGGCAAGCGGCGCAGCCTCGCCGACTACAGGGGCAAAGTCGTTACGATTTTCTTTGGCTTTACCCAATGCCCCGACGTCTGCCCCACCGCACTAGCCGAAATGAAAGCCGTGCTCGACAAGCTTGGCCCCATTGATGCCAAGCGTGTGCAGGTGTTGTTCATCACGGTAGACCCCGAACGCGACACACAAGCGCTGCTCGCAAACTATGTGCCGGCGTTTGACCCATCTTTCGCCGGCTTGTATGGTGATCTCGAATCGACGCAGTCCGTCGCGAAAAGCTTCAAGGTGTTCTACCAAAAGGTGCCGGGCAAAACACCCGGCAGCTACAGCATGGATCACTCGGCGGGTTCATACGCTTACGATCCGCAAGGGCGACTGCGCCTGTTCATCCGCCATGGGCAGCCGCTTGAAGGACTCGTGAACGATATCAAGTTGCTGCTAGCAGGCAACTGAGCGGCGCGCATTGGGCGGATCGAAGCGCCAGCCGTGCTCTGCGGTTTTCAAACGGCCGCCACTGGCCGCAGCGCATGGGTGCAGAGTGAATGCAGGGTAAGTGAAGGCGCGAAAGCGCTCGAGAACGTAAGCAAATGTTTCGAGATGCAGCGCGTGCGTTCCGCCTGTCGGTAACGCCCGCCCGCCAGTCTGTTGCAGCTTTCTTGCGCTGCTTGGGGCTCCTGACAATGGGACCTCCCACCTGCATGCAACCAGTGCCGTCCTCCAGGAGCGCCGCCATGAACAAGCCGATTCAACTTTCTGTCTTCGTTGCCGTATTGTGTTTGCCTGCGGTCGTGCCGCTGGGGCAAGCCGCAGATCTCAGCCCCGGTCTGTGGGCGATCAGCATGGAGACGCGCACCAACGCAGCACCCGGGTTTCAGCCCGCGCCGTTCACGGTGAATCAATGCTTCAGCGCCGCCGATGCGCGTGATCCATCCAAACTCTTGGGCGGTCTGTCGAATCCCGGCGCGTCAGACTGCCAATACACCGAGAAAAATTACAGCGGCAACACCTTCCGCTTTGCAATGCAGTGCGCCGGCACCTATGCGCTGCAGACGCGCGGCGAAGTGTCGTTTGATGCGCAGTCGCTGAACGGCTCGATCACCGCCAAGGGCAATGTGGCAGGTACGCCGACAGAATTTCAGAACAAAATTTCCGGGCGGCGCCTCGGCAATTGCTGATCCAGTACAGAGAAATTGCCAAAGCCATCGGGCTGCAAGCCTTGGTGGATGCGCTTCGCAGCCGATGACATCTCACAGAGTGGCTCCCACCAAGCGCTGTGGCGGCAGGGCCGCCAGCAGAAGTCAAGCTAGCTGATCCAGCAAGCCAAACAACAACCGGCACGCCTCCCCAAAATCCGCCATCTCCATCGCTTCGTTCGGGTTGTGGCTGCCATGGTCGTTGCGCACAAAGATCATCGCACAGGGAATACCTTCGCCCGCGAATACGGCGCAGTCATGGCCGGCGCCGCTGGCGATATCCGGCGCATCGATTTGTTGCGCTGTTGCGATCTGGCGCAAGGTGGCGCGCAACTGTGCGTCCATCACGGCGGCGTTGGCGCGGATCGGTGTTCCGGTGTCGATCAACACTTTGCGGCGCGCGCTGATCTCTTGCGCCATCGTGCCCAGTTGGGTTTGCACCTGGGTCAAGGTCGCATCGTCGTGACTGCGTATATCCATCGTAAAGCGCACCTCGCCGGGAATCTTGGTCATGGTGTGTACTTCACTGTCGGTGAAGAACTGCCCGACGGTGCAGACGAGGTCGTCACCCGCGCGCTCGTGCTCCAGCCACAGTGCTTCGAGGCGTGACGCAAATTCAGTCGCGGCAAACAATGCATCACGCCGTGCCAGACGAGGCACCGCGCCGGCATGACCGTATTCCCCGGTGACGCGTGCGTGCTTGAAACGCAGGTTGCCGCGTATCGCGGTGACGATGCCACAAGCCTTTTGCAACTCGACCAGCGCCGGGCCTTGCTCGATGTGTAACTCAATGTAGGTGCCGATGCGCGCCGGGTCGAGATGGCGCTGCCCCGTTTCCACCGCCTGTGGGTTGAATCCTTCGTCGCGCATGTGTTCGCGCAGGCTGCGGTTGGTGTCGAAGCGCACCACGTCGAGCGCCTCGGGCGGCAAGCGCCCGAACGCTGCACGGCTGCCGATGTAATGCGCGGGGAACCACGACAGCTCTTCGGCGCGAATCGCCATCACGGTGATGTCCAGCCGGGGCGTGCGACCCTGGCGGCGCAGCCGTGCAAGTGCCGTCAGACCTGCAACCACGCCCGCCGCGCCATCGTAGTTGCCGCCATGGGGCACGCTATCCATGTGCGAGCCGATCATGATCGACGGCAGGGAGCGATCCCGGCCCGGCAGGGTCATGTAGAGATTGCCGGCGAAGTCGGTCGTGATCTCCAGGTGCAACATCGCCGCAGTGTCGCGTGCCAGCGCATGCGCCATGCGCTCACCGTCACCGTAGGATGCGCGCGTCACGCCGGGCGCGTCGATGCTGTGTTCACGCAGGTGCATGAACAGGCGCGCCGCCAGCGCGTGGTCGGCGGCGTCGAACGGGATCATGATGGCAGGCCGATTTGCATCACGGCAAGATAGCAGATTCGGCTATGCTGCTGCGCGTCAGAACGGGGCGGCCCAAACGGAGCAACCCATAAGCGGGACAAGCCAAACAGGGCAGCCCAGGCATTCATCAACACCACCAGTCCGCCAGGAGGCCGCAATGAGCAAAGCATCGTGGGTATTCAATCTCAAAGACGACCCACGCGGCATCGCACGCGTGCTGGGGCCGGGGCTCAAGACCAACGTCTTCCCCGGTGAGCAGGTGATGCTGTCAGTCGTGCGCATTGAGCCCAACGCTGCGGGCAGCATGCACAGCCATCCGGAAGAGCAATGGGGCGTGCTGCTCGAAGGCACCTGCGTGCGCATTCAGCAGGGTGAAGAAATCGAATGCGAAGTGGGCGGCTTCTGGTGCTCGCCCGGCAACGTGGTGCATGGCATTCGCGCTGGTGCGCAAGGCTGCACCGTGCTCGATATCTTCAGCCCGCCGCGCGAGGAATACAAGAAGGCTGGCAGCGGGTTTGGGGCGGCGGCCGTGCAATCGTCGTAGCCCAAGTGTTTGCCAGTACGCTTCCCATGAATTGACTTTAAGATCAATTTATGTAGAATGCAGTATGAATCACTCCCCGACCTCTCCGGTCTCCTCCGTTGCTTTTTTTCTCGATCAACTCACGCCCGCTGCACGGCGTGCCCGGTTGACGGATCGTGAATGGGCGGACAAGGCAAAGCTGCGCCCAGAAAC
>JANNCZ010000751.1:0-1915 GCA_031387185.1 Burkholderiales bacterium | reverse complement strand
CCGATGGAACCTGAGGCGCCCGCACGGTTATCGACCACGAAGGATTTGCCGAGCGCCTCGGTGAGACCCTGCGCCACCATGCGTGCAATCACGTCGGTGGTGCCGCCGGGCGGGAAGCCGACCACCATCTTGACTGTCTGCGCGGGATAACTCTGTGCCCATGCAGGGCTGGCCACACTCGCGCCAAGCAGCAGCGCACAGCTGAACGCGACACTCCCCGCACGCGCGGCGCGCGTGGTCAATTGATTGATGGTGACGGGACGATAAGGCAGCATGCGATTCCCCTGTAAATACTTCCCGAAAACAAGCCGCTATGAAACGGACGCAAGCGCCTGCAACATCGATTCGCGTTCAATTGGAACCGCATCGCCCTGATACACCTGCCCCGACAATTCGCCGAGGATCGACGTGCGCGTCATGTGGCGAATTTTGGTTTGATCAAAGTCCGGCAGTGCTACATGCAAAAGGCAGCGGTTGTCCCACATCACAAGATCACCAACGGTCCAGCGATGCCGGAATACAAACTCCGGCGCAGTGGCGTGATCGTTCAGGAATTTTAGAATCGGCGCACTCTCCTCCTCTGAAAACCCGGCAAAGCCGCGAATCCGCTGCCCGAGATAGAGCGCCTTTTTGCCGGTGTCTGGATGGGTCTTAACGACCGGATGGATCACCGGCGGATTGCGCCGCTTCATCTCGGCCACTTTTTGCGGATCGCGTTGCTCGATGCCCTTGATCAGCGACACATCGTGAATCGCCTCCAGGGTTTCGATGAAGGCCTGCATCTTTGCACTCAGCGTCTCATACGCCAGATACATGTTGGCCCACATGGTATCGCCACCCACCGGCGGTTTCTCCTTGCACAGCAGCAGCGAGGCCTTGGCGGGGCGCGTCGTGTAGCTCAGATCGGTATGCCAGTTGCGCCCGGTATTGCGCGTCTCCGAGGGCTTGCCGTCGCGCGGCTTGTTGGTCACCAACAAGATTTCGTGATGTGCGGGATCACGGTAGTGCGGCTGAAAATCGTTTTGCTCCGGCTCGCCGAAATTTTTGGTAAACGCAATTTGCTGCTGCGAATCGAGATCCTGGCCGGGGAACACCAGCACCAGATGCTTGTGCCAGGCGTCGAGAATTTGTTCGCGCGTGAGGTCATCAAGCGGCGCGCGCAAATCGGAGCCGGTGACTTGGGCACCGGCTGCAAAACCAAGAGGCGTAACGGTCAGGCGCGCCATGCGAATGCTCCTTCGGGGTTGTACATTGTGCGTTGCGCGCTACAGGCATTTACTGCGCTACGCGAGCCGCATCAGCGATGCTACCATCGTGCGCATGCCCCTCCACAAAAACAAGCGCTTCGCCACCCGCGACATGCTCGGCCTCACGCGCGGTGAATTCGCTGTCCTCCAGCGCCTGTCAACACCGGAAAAAATCCAGGCCTTCCTCAATGCCACACCGGCCAATCACGAACTCGGCGGCGAAACCTTGCTGTCAGTGCGCGAAGTCATCAAGCAGCGCCGCGCCCATTGCCTCGAAGGCGCGATGCTCGCCGCCTGCGCGTTGTGGATTCACGGCGAGAAGCCGCTGGTGCTCTACATGCATTGCCACATCGTCGATTGGCCACACGTCATCACTCTCTTCAAGCGCGGCCGCTGCTGGGGCGCGATCTCGAAAACCAATGGCGTACCGCTACGCTATCGCGACCCGATCTACCGCAGCCTGCGCGAACTGGTGATGTCCTACTTTCACGAATACTCGACCAAGATCGGGCGCAAGACCTTGCGCGGCTACTCGGTGCCGTTTGATTTGCGGCGCATGGATACGGAACTGTGGGTGACCAACCCGCGCAATGGCTGGGAGGTTAACGACCGGCTCGAAACCTTGCGCCACACCATGCTGATGACACCAAAGCAGGAGAAGCTGCTGG
>JANNCZ010000749.1:0-1798 GCA_031387185.1 Burkholderiales bacterium | reverse complement strand
CCGATGGAACTCGACAGCCTCTCGGGTTACATCGTCAGGAAAGGCCGCGCGCTTGGCGTGCCGACGCCGGTACACGAGATGGCGTATCTCGCGCTCAAGCCTTACAAGGATGGCGCGCCGAAACCATTGACAGCTTAGCGGCGTCAATCATCAGGGTTGATCACGCTCACTACGCGCGCCACAATGTGCTGTGTGGTGTGGGCATCGAGTGTCTCCACGTAGCGGGCGCTGCCCGCCCGTTCACGCGCTTCAATATCAAACGAACGTATTTGATTGCACACGGCCACCCCGTTGGTGTCATGCCCACCGATAGGCACGGTCAACCCCATGTTGCGCGCAAATGCGCCGCCGCTCGTTACTGGCACGGCCATTGAGAGACCAAGAGCATTGATCTCCTTGGGCGTGATCACCACGAAACGATGCCGGTCGCGCATCTCGCGTCCGGCCACCGGATTCGGATCAATCAAATACACGTCGCCAGCGCCAGGAATGCGCCGGCGGATCACGTCAGTTCCCGTCCAACTGGCGCACCGTCAAGGGCGCCTGCGGTCTGGCGTTTGAGTGCAGCGAGGTTGCGTGGTGTCGCACCACGCAACAATTCCTTCAAGGTGAAGCGTCTGGGCTTGTCCATCACCGCCGGACGCGCGGTCAATGTTCCGCCTGCAACGTCGAGTTCAAGCACTTCACCCACCCCGACATTGAGTTGCTTGAGCAGCGGTGCCGGAATGGTCACGATGGCGGCGCCACCTTGGCGGCGAATGTTGACGGTCATCATAGTCGCGCAGAGTCCTTGAATGAAGTAGCACTATAGTAGCACATCGCACTTGCACACCGCATCAACTGCGCATGATCGCGTTGCCCCAAAGATTCAGGGTGTGCTGCGCATGCGGCCACACGCCGGGTTTACGCCCCGCGTCGCACACTTCCAGGTCACAGGAAATTTCGCCGAGGTTGCCATCCGGGTCCTGCACCATGAAGAAGTTGTCGTTGCCCGGCCCATGACGGCCGATGCCCCAGACAATCGGCACGTGCTCGCCGCCCATGTGATCGGCCCACTCGCGCATCGCCTGCCAGCCGGCGGTCTCGAACGATTGATGATCGAAGCGCGTCTCGGGTGAGCGGAACAAGGCGAGCGCGTGATGCATGTCATCGGTGCGCAGGAAGCAGGCGCGCAGCGTGCCGGCGGCGTCCATCACGCGATCCGAGAGCGTGAAGTGAAGCGTCTCCTCATAAAACTTGAGCAACGTCTCGGGCTGTGTGGTGCGCAGGGCGAGGTGCTGTGATTCGGCAGGCGGCAGGCTTGGATGGGGATTGCCGTCGCCTCCGGGGTGAACGATGAAGACGATGCGATTGCCGTCGGGATCGACAAAAGACATGGCCTGATCTCCGATCAGGGCCGAAGCCGGCGCAGTTTCCCCCGCACCCACTTCTGCCCGAAACGCCGCCAGCACCGCTGCATCCGCAAATGCGAACGCGATGTGCTGTATCCGGAGCGCCGGACCGGTGGAGAACACGATGCGCCGCCCCGCTGCACGGCACACCCACTCGGCCCCCTGTGCTTGTGCGGCAAAGCCAAACGCCTTGGCGTAAAACGCCGCCACCGCTTCGGGTTGCGGTGACGACAAATGAACGTGATGCAGCTTGGCGCCGATGCTCATGCGGGTTCTCCGGCTGGTTCTCCGGCTGGTTCTCCTGCTGGTTTCTCAATGTGACGCGCACCGCGTGCGCGCCGTGCTGATGCCGCAGCTTTCATTGTGGCTCCAATACCGCAATCGATTCAACGTGCGACGTATGCGGG
>JANNCZ010000731.1:0-3230 GCA_031387185.1 Burkholderiales bacterium | reverse complement strand
AGTAGGCGACCAGGATCACGGCACGCCGCCCGAAATGGCCAAGATCATTCACGAACATTTGCCGGGGTCAGAACTCTTCATCATTCCCGACGCAGCGCACATCTCCAACATCGAACAGCCGGTGGTGTTCAACAAGATGCTCGGGGAGTTTTTGGCGAAGGTGAGCGGGAAGTAGTTTGGCGAATTACGCTGAAGTCGCTTGATGCAGGTATGCTGAAAGCCGCTCCAGGAGCCATTCTTGTGACCTTTATGGCAGAAGAGTGGCTGTGGGAGCGGGTTTCGTGAGATGGATTGTTTAAAATTTGCGCGAGCAGTGAAGCTGACGATGCAACGATTTGAATTTCCGGTATTGCTCAAAGCCGATGGCGATGGCTTTGTTGTTACCTGCCGTGATCTTCCCGCCTTGATCACGCAGGGCAACGATGAAGTGGACGCGTTGCGTGAAGCCGCCGATGCCATGGATGAAGTATTTGCCACCTACATGAAGCAGGGTCTGGAACTTCCGACAGCAAGCAAAACGAAGCGTAGCGAGCACATGGTGGCGCCACCCGCTGAAACGGTTGCCAAAGCTGCGCTTTACTCGGCGATGCGCGAAGCGGGCATCAGCAAGATGCAGCTTGCGCGGCAATTGGGCGTGGATGAAAAAGAAGTGCGGCGGCTGCTCGACCCGCACTATGGCTCCAAGCTGCCGCGTATCGCTGAGGCGATTGGCTTGTTGGGCAAAAGGCTGGTGATTGGGCTGGAGCCTGCTTGACAACATGTTGAAGATCGTTACCTGAAGAACCGCTCTGGGAGCCATTCTTCAGGTGTAGTGCTTGCGCAAGTCCATTCCATGAGCCTCTCCTGGCATCTGGCCTGCGACGTGCGCGCAGGCAGCCCAAGAGTTAAATTCCGAATCGGTACTGGCCCTCCGAGCTCGTGCGCCAACCAGAGAATGGCGGTCTCCATCTCCTTGTGCCTGAAGCACCCCAACATCGAGTCCAGATGCAATTCCTTCGACCTCAGCGCGATGACCCCCGGCAACTTCGCCATGTCGGCACCGGTGCAGTTCGCGTTGCAAACCGCTTTCACCATGCGTCTGAAGCGCCGGGTGCCTAGTGAGTTGAGAAAAAATTGTTGCGCGTGCCGCATGCCCAGCGCCTTGACTGCGGCAGTGATAAGCAGCCCCGCGTAGCGGCCGCCCTCGCCCAACAGCAGCGCGCAATCGATCTCCGGCAAGTCATCATGTATGGGAAATTGCGGGATCAACGCAAACTCCGTGTCGCGATGAAAGCGCCACACTGTTTTCGGCTGACTGGCCGCAACCAGCATCTTGATCGATTGTTCCACGGTGCTGCCGAAACGAAAAGACGGCGGGCATGTATCAGCACACGCGCCGCTGCACCCACCCACGGCTGCGTGGCGGCAACATGCGTCAGTTCATTGCGATGGGCATTCCATACACGCAGGGGCGCGGTGATGGCAATTCCCAAAGAGGGCAAATCGCCGGCGTTGCGCGCACTGGCCTGCCACTTCACCGGAAGCGAGTTCGGATCAGGCGCGGAGGTTATGTCGTCCTGCGGGGCCGGCTTCATCGATCAACGATAGCCTCAGCAAGCGACAAATGGTGTCGCGGTGACTCCTGATCGAAAAAATTCCACTGTGCGACGCGAGTCGTCGCGGCGCATGGCTATTCTGTCGGCGGTACATCCTGCAACCTGGAGATGCCCATGTGTGTGAGTTCAATGCCGATATCAGGCATGTTCCCACTCATCTTGGGTATCTTGCAATCACCCAAGCGGCGTACTCATCGGGTTTGCAAAACGTGTCCTGCGCCAAGCAATCAAAGCTAGAATGACAGTATGAAATCTCAGGTCAACTACACGCGCGCGCAGACGCCTGTTCGGGCGCAGCTTGCGGCATGGTTGATGAATTGCCAGGCTGGTCAGGGGGCGCTCGCATGACGCCGTTGACCGACGCAGAATTTCTCGCCATGCTCGACGATCTGGAGTCGGATCGCGTTGAGCGCAAGCGCAACTGGTCCGGCTCGGTGCCCGATAAGGTACGCGAAGCCGTTTGCGCGTTTGCCAATGATTTGCCCGGTCACGGCAAGCCGGGGGCGGTGTTCATCGGCGTGAACGACGATGGCAGCGCGGCGGGCCTGACGGTGGATGACCAGCTTCTGCTGACGCTGGCCGATATCAAAAGCGATGGCCGCATCGTGCCGCAGCCGAGCATGACGGTGGAGCGGCGCACGCTCAAGGGAGTGGAACTCGCCGTGATGTGTGTGTGGCCGGCCGACGCACCGCCGGTGCGCTGCAACGGCCGCATCTGGATTCGCACCGGCCCCCGGCGTGATCTGGCCAGCGCGCAGGATGAACGCATCCTCAATGAGCGGCGCCGCCATCGCGACCAGCCATTCGACATCCAGCCGCTGCGCCGCGCCACGCTCGCTGACCTCAAGCGCACCTTGTTTGAAGAGGAGTATTTGCCCGGCGCGTTTGCTGCGGACGTGCTGGCCGCCAACGAGCGCAGCTATGAGGAACGGCTTGCCGCCTGCCGCATGATCCTGGCGGCGGATGAGCCGGTGCCGACAGTTCTCGGCGCGGTCACCTTGGCGGTGCAGCCCACTGCTCTGCTGCCCTGCGCTTACCTGCAGTTCTTGCGCATCCAGGGAGCCACGCTCGCTGACCCGGTGATTGACGAGACGGTGATTGACGGCCCGCTATCGGCGGCGATACGGCGCCTCGATGAAAAACTTGCGTCGCACAATCGCGTGAGTGTTGACTTTGCCTCCGCCCCGGTCGAAAAGCGGCGCTACCTGTACCCGCCCGCTGCGTTGACGCAAATCACGCGCAACGCGGTAATGCATCGCAGCTACGAAGCCACCAATGCGCCGGTGCGTGTCTATTGGTATGAAGACCGCATCGATATCAGCAGTCCGGGCGGACCGTATGGCAACGTGACCGCGCAGAACTTCGGACAGCCGGGATACGCCGACTACCGCAATCCGCACATCGCCGAAGCCATGCGCGTGCTCGGGCTGGTGCAGCGCTTTGGCGCCGGCATTTCACTGGCGCAGGCGGCGCTGCGCGACAACGGCAACCCTGCGCTCGAATTCAGAGTCGAGCCGACAATGGTATTCGTTACTTTGCGGCCGGCCGTGCTCTGACCGTTGTGCTGACGCGAAAGAAGGGCTGCGGCCAGCCTCTGCTTTAGGCGAGTTGGGTCAGCTGCTCCTTGAGCTTCGC
>JANNCZ010000949.1:0-15938 GCA_031387185.1 Burkholderiales bacterium | reverse complement strand
GCTCGATCATGAGTGCAGAGAGCGAATCGTAACAACCGGGGGCCAACACGATTTTTCCGGTCGCGAGCGCTGAGCGCAAGGTTGCCATTTATCCAGCCTTTGCAGAAAATATCCGTTGAAGTCGGCGATCGCACTGACATGCCGACGGGTCAAACCCTGATCGGCCTGTCATGCTGACGGCAGTTTCATTCCAACTGCCTCAGCCTGCCGCTGGTCGAAAGCCCGGCACCTTTCGTCAAACTGATGGCCGTGAATCCCGCCCCTGACCGTTCCCGGCTCGACCTGGCGGTACTGGACCCGCCAGCTCTCGGGCAGACGCACACTGTCCGGCGTCGCCAGCCAGAGCCGGAACAACAGTCGCTTCTTGCCTATTTCTTCATGGTCAACAAAATCCGTACGCGCATGCAGATTCACGTGGCTATTGAGTAGCTGCATGTCACCCGCTTGCAGGTACATCGTGTACATCAGGTCCGGACGCCGCAGCAAGGCATCGAAGCGTTCCAGTGCTTCATGATGCTTTGCGCTGATCCGCGGCACACCGTCGAGTTTCTGTCCGGCAGTGACCCGGTTTCGATTCCAGCGGCTGAAGAGCCGTCCATCGGCTTCATCGAATATGGGATGGGGGTACGACGGCGCTTCGTCCGCAGACTGCTCCCCTTGCCGGCTGAAGTGCACTGGCTGATGCAGGAATTCGAGCAGATCCGGAGCTTCTTTTTGCATCGCCAGATAGGCGCGAATGGAACTGGTCACCATGCTCATGCCGCCGGAAATCGCCTGGTTGTAGCAGCTCAGCCCAACCACGTCGGCAGAGTCGGTATGAAAATCAAGTTGCGCACTGGACGAATAGCCGCGCCCCGTGGCACTGCGGTAGTCGGTGCCGACGTTACGCACCGCCGACATATACTGGCTGGTCTTGCCTTGCGGACGGCCAACGCCCATGTTCTGGCCGATCGCCCAGGAGAGCACCCTGAACTCTTCCTCGGTCATGCCCTCTCTGGGAAGCCCACGAATCAAAGACAGTCCACACCCGTGTTTCGCTTCGTTGAATGCGGAAGTAATCACCGGCGCTGCGGGGCCAAGGTCAAAATCAGCGCGAGCGTAGTCAAACAGGGTCTTGTCGGGATCGAATACCTGCTTGACCATACGCAAAAGGTAGGCTCGCGCAGGTGCGTCGATCTCGAAGATCCAGCGCTTGTCGGCATTCAAATCGTCGGCCGTCCACGTCGCGGCTGCCTGCGCTTTTGCAAAGTTCATCCCGGTTTTCCTTGTCAAAGGTGCTGAGGAATCATCGTTCTTGCCGGTCGGCGCCAGGTTCATCGGCCACGACTCCCTGCGAAGAAAGGTTCAGGTCCGCAGCACCACCTCGTTGGCGCCCGCATGCGGAAATACCTGCCCGAGAAGCTCACCCGCAGCCTTGACCATGATCTTGGCGGCATAGCCGACCGAGACGAGGTTGTACCCTTTGGAGACCGCCGCTCGGGCCACTTCCACCGAACCGGCGTAGGTTCCGGAAAAAATCGCATGTTCCCGCGCGAGTTCGATTGATAAGGCCATCGCGTTGAGCACGCGCGGGTCATTCGCGATATAGGTCGGCTCCCCGCCGTAATCGATGGTCAAATCGTTCGGCCCCACATACAGCATGTCCAGGCCGGGCGTGGCCGCGATCGCGCGCATATTTTCCACGCCTTTTACGGTTTCGATCAGCGCAATCGTCACCACGGTATCTTTGTAGCCCTTGAAATAGTCCGCGCCGCCATACATCAACCCGCGGGTAGGTCCCCAGCTACGCCGGCCCTGCGGTGCGTACCGGCAGGCATCGACAAAGCGCTTACAGTCTTCCGCGGTCTCGATCTGTGGACAGATCACCCCATAGGCACCGGCATCGAGCACGAAGCCGATTTCAGCCGGGTCGTTTTGCGAGACCCGCACCAGAGGTGCGCCACCGCCAAGTGATAGGGCCTGCAGCACCTGTACCGCCGTGCCGCGATCGATCAGGCTGTGTTGCAAATCAAGGGTGAATGAATCGTAGGGCAAGCGCGCCAGCGCCTCGACTGAAACTGGCCACCCGATGTCGATCCACAAACACGATGCCGCCTCACCCTGCGCCCAGCGCTGTCTAAGTTTATTCGCCCGCATGCGTCACTCCAATCATCCTTGACCGGCAGAATTTGCGAAGTCATCGCGTTCGCAAATCGTCGTACGATAAAACTTGCGAAGTTGGTCGCGCGGATAGTCGGAACGTCCGGAGTGCCAAGCGGAGCGGTTCTCCCACATCACCGTATCGCCGACACACCACTCCTGCTCCCACTGAAATTCCTCACGCATGCACCAGGCAAAGATCTCTTCGAGCAGGGCTTCACTTTTCTCATCAGATACATCCGCAATGCAGAGAGTGTGATGCGGGTTCACGAAAATCGACTTTCTTCCTGAAACCGGATGCGCGCGGCAGACCGGATGCAACACGTCGCCCATGCGCTTGAGATCATCTGCCGACACGATGCCTTGCGTCTTTTGTTTGCGGCCGCGCAACCGGAAGATTGCATTCAAGTTTTCGATCCGCGTTTTCAAGCCGGCCGGCAGGGTTTCGTAAGCGAGATACATGTTCGCAAACATCGTATTGCCGCCCCGCTCCGGAACCGCAATGGCATGCAATACTGTGGCCTTTGGCGGAACCGCTTCGAACGTACCATCCGAGTGCCAGCCGACCCCGCGACCTGCTCCAACGGGGTCAAAATTGCCCTGATCGTCCTGGTTGGTCATGACGACTACCTCCGGCACTTCATGATCGCGATAGGTCTTGGCGATGTGCTCACGCAAGGGTCCGAACTGGCGCCCGAAGTCTCGCAACTGAGGGACGGTCATTGGCGCGCAGCGAAAGCGTAAAACGAGATGTTCGACAAACGCTTGCTCGATTTGGACAATTTCCGATGCGGTCAATGGCACGGCAGGATTCACACCCAGAATTTCCGCTCCGAGCGCTCTGCCGACCTTTCTGACTTCGACCATGACTGAACTCCCGTTGGACGGATCAAGGTACAACCCCAAGTGCGTCCGCATCGTAGCAGTGGCTTCGATGCGGGAGGAAATACTTCTTTTGTATGGAGCACATAGCCCCCCAGTATGGTCACGCATCATGCCTAAATTGCCGGTGAAACTCCCCATCGACACCTTGCATCGACACGCATACCATTTCGAATAGAACACCGTGAACAGCAGCTTTGATCTGCGACGACTGCGCTACTTCGTGACAGTCGCCGAATTTGGCTCGGTGACCCGCGCCGCTGCGGAATTGCATGTGGCGCAACCGGCCCTGAGCCTTCAGATGCGTCAGTTGGAAGAAGAATTCGGCAGAGAAATATTTGCGCGGGGACCGCAGGGCGTACGGCTCACCGAATTTGGCCGTCAGCTCGCCGAAGAAAGCCGGGCGCTGCTTGCCGACGTTCGGCACCGGCGCGATCGCCTGGAAGCCAGCAGCTCCGACCCACGGGGAACGGTCGTGATTGGATTTGCCCAGACGCTCGCTTCGGTGCTGGCACTGCCGTTGCTGGAGCTCGCGGCAAAGCGCTTTCCGCAGGTCATTCTTCGCATTCGCGATGTCATGAGCGGCGACATCCCGGCGCTGATTCGGGCCGACTCGGTCGACTTTGTTTATTCGTATGCGATTGACACTGGCGCCGGCATCGAGTCCAGCAGTCTGTTCTCGGAAGACCTGTTCATTGTCGGCAATCTGCAATCGGCAAAGCAGCACTTCGGCACTACCGACGTGAAGGAAATCGACTTTGCCGATCTCGCGGGGATTCCCCTTTATCTGGCAGCGCGCTCGAACACGTTTCGCGAAGAAATGGAGCGGGTCGCGCGCACCAAAAAAATCAAGCTCCATGTGCCGGCCGACATCGATTCGGTTGCGGTACGCAAGCAGGTAGCGCTGAGCGGAATCGGCTACACCATTTTGTCGGGATCGAGCATCGCTGCGGAAATGCGTGAAGGCCGCATCTTTGCGGCGCGCGTGGTACGCCCCGGACTGCGCCGCCAGATCTGTTTTATTCGCTCGAACAAGGGGGCGCTATCGAGCGCCCCCAAGGCGATTGCCGAACTGCTCGCTGAAAGCTTGCCGCAGATCGTCGAGCATCACGCCTGGCCAGGAGCCATCTGGCCCATCCACCGCAAGCGCGGTCGCTTGCGCCAAGGGGCCTGAACCCCCGGTAGGAGTGAGCCAAGGCTGGTCAACGTGCTGCCTTGTTCAACCCGGAAGACTGGATGATTTGCCGATAACGCTCGATTTCACGCCGGGTAAACGCAGCAAATTCCGACGGATCCAGCAACTCGATGGCGTTGCCGCTTGATGTGATGCTCGCCACCACCTTCGCATCGGTCATGGTCTTGCGGATGGCTTCATACAACAGGTTGACCCGGTCTGAGGGCGTACCGGCAGGCACATAGATGCCTTGCCACGAGGCGAGCGCGAAATCGGCCAGTCCTTGCTCCTGCAGAGTGGGCAAGTCGGGCAACAGGGCAGACCGTTTGGCTCCGGTCGTCGCCAGGACGCGTACCTTGCCGGTCTGGATCAGCGGCAGTAGCCCCTGGTGCGGATAGAAGATCATCTGCACGATACCGCTGCCAAGATCAGCGCTCATCGGGCCTGACGAGTTATAGGGAATATGCTTGATGTCGACCCCCGCACGGCTACTGAAGAACGCTCCCGCGAGGTGCACGCCGGTTCCATTGCCCGATGACGCATAGTTCAATTCACCGGGTCTTGCCTTGGCGTACGCAATCAACTCCTTGAGCGAATTGGCGGGCAAGGTAGACGTCACGGCCAATACATAAGGTGTCGTGGTGATGCCGGCAACGGCAACGAAGTCGTTCACGGCGTCGTAAGGTAGATTCTTGTCCCAGCTTTGCGCAATCGCATTGGTCGGAGCCGTACCGAACAGCAAGGTATAACCGTCGGCAGCGGCCTTTGCCACGGCAGTAGCGCCGATCACCCCGCTGCCCCCTGCCCGGTTCTCGATGACGATGCCTTGGCCGATGTGCTCGGCCATTTTCGGTCCAACTTGCCGCGCCACAACATCCGTTGCTGATCCGGGCGGGAACGGGACAATAAGTCGAATCGGCCGTTCCGGATAAGCGCTCGATTGGGCATGCCCCGAAACGGTGGGCAAGCAAGCCATAGCGGCGGAAATGGCAAAAGCAAAAAGCCGCGCATTGACGATTCGCGCAGCCCGCAAAACCGCAGATGGGTTCATCGGTGTCTCCAGTCGGGGAAATGAGATGATGCTCAATCGAACTTGGCGCCGCTAAGCCTGACCATTTCCGCCCAGCGCCTGAGCTCCTCCGGGCCGATTTTTGCGTAAGCCTCGGGTGCC
Organism: Burkholderiales bacterium; assembly: GCA_031387185.1. Taxonomy (GTDB): domain Bacteria; phylum Pseudomonadota; class Gammaproteobacteria; order Burkholderiales; family JAEUOS01; genus CANJDH01. Next base: position 10,572 of record JANNCZ010000949.1, on the reverse strand, counting down.
ATTGGCTCCTTGTCGACACCCGCAGCGGCGAGTGCCTTGGCATATTCCGGCGTGCGGATGATTCTGGCGATCGAAGCCGTCAATTTCGCCGCTACCGCTTCAGGAATGGCTGCGTGCGCAACGATTGCCTGTTTGGATGTGATTTCGGCGCCGGCAATGCCGGCCTCGGCCAGGGTCGGCACGTCAGGCAGCATGGCCGAGCGCACCGATCCGGTGACAGCAAGTGCCTTGAGTCTGCCGGAGGCGACCAGCGGCAGCGCTGTCGGCATGGCGGTCATGGCGATGTTGACGTGGCCGCCGGCGGTGTCGGCAATCGCCTGGGCGCCGCCCTTGTAGGGTACGTGGCGCAGCTTGATGCCGGCGCGCGAGGCGAATAGCTCCGGGCCCAAGTGAGTGGAACTGCCCGCACTGGCCGAGGCATAGGTCACTTCGCCCGGTCGCTCCTTTGCGTAGTCGACCAGTTGCTTGACCGAATTGACGTTGAACGCCGGTGCGGCCACCAGCACATGGGACACCTGGTTGACGCCAATGAGAATGCGAAAGTCCCTGACCGGGTCGTACGGCACGCTCTTGTAGAGAGCCGGGTTGGCATACAAGCCGGAGAAGGTCAGCAGCAGGGTGTGGCCGTCTGGCGGCGCGGCCAGGAACTGGGTGATGCCGATGATGCCGTTGGCACCGGTTTTGTTGTCCACCACGACGTTAACGTTGTACTCCTTGGACAACTCTTCGGCGATGAAGCGCGCCGTCAGGTCCGAGGTGGTGGCCACCGATGTGGGCACGATGATGCGCATTGGCTTGCTCGGAAACTCCTGGGCCGACACGCTCGCGCACAGCGTGGCCAACATGACTGCGATGAACCTTCCCGCCGAAAATCTCATGCTCGTCTCCTTGAGTTTGCCTGCTTGTTCTGCAGCTATTCAACGCTCCCAAAAACATGACAGCCTCGTCAGAGGCATGTTTTTGTCATGATTTTTGAAATTCCCGATGGTTGGCCAGGCCACTCACCCATCGTCTTCCATTTCTCACCCGAATGTACCCGCAGCGCGAATGGCCTGCACTTCGGATACGTTGAGCCAAGGACCCAGAATCTCTTCGGCCTGATCGGGATTCCATGACCGTGCCGCCTTTGGCGTGGGCGGGACGGAGCGGCCAAAGCGTGGTGCGGCCGTCGGTTGCACCACGCCATCGATGTCCACATAGGTAGAGCGCGCGCGCAGATGCGGATGCTGCGGCGCCTCGTCAATGGTAAGCACCGGCGCGAAGCACGACTCGGTGCCTTCGAACAAGCGGCACCACTGGTCGCGTGTGCGCGTCTTGACCTTCGCAGCGATCTTCTGCTTGGCGGTGGGCCAGGTCTCGCGACGCCACTGATCTTCGAGCAAGGAGTCGAGTTCGAGCACGCGCAGCATCTCTGTGTAAAACTTTTTCTCGACCGCGCCGAGCGACACCCATCGCCCATCAGCGCATTCATAGACGTCATAGAACGGCGCACCGGAATCGGTGATGTTGGTGCCGCGTTCATTGTTCATCATGCCCGCGGCAAAGGTGCCATGGGGTTGCGTCATCAGCGACGCCACGCCATCGACCATGGCTGCATCGATCACTTGGCCCTTGCCTGAATTTTTCGATTCATAGATGGCCGCGAGAATTCCCATGGCCATGTAAAGGGCCCCACCGCCCATATCGCCGACCAGGTTGATCGGCACTGCCGGCGCCTGCCCGGCTCGGCCGATTGCATGCAGTGCGCCGGTGAGGGCAATGTAATTGATGTCGTGCCCGACAGTGTTGGCGAGCGGCCCGGTCTGGCCCCAACCGGTGAGGCGGCCATAAATGAGTCGCGGATTTCTCGCCATGCAGTCGTCGGGGCCGAGGCCCAGTCGTTCCGTGACGCCTGGGCGGAAACCCTCCAGGAGCACATCGGATCGGCTCACCAGATCGAGCACCAGATCGACCGAGGCGCGTTGCTTGAGGTCGAGTGGCAGCGCGGCGCGGTTGCGCAGCAAGAGGTCAAAGCGTGGCGGGCGCGGCACGCCGAGTGCGCCCGGCTCCTTGCGCTCGATGCGCAATACCGTTGCGCCCATGTCGGCGAGCAGCATGGCGCACATCGGACCCGGGCCGATGCTGCCCAGTTCAATCACTTTCAATCCGTGCAGGGGTCCCATCATTCGGCCTTGATGTTTGCGGAGCGGATGATACGGCTCCATTTTTCGCGTTCGGTGCGCACGCGCTCGGCAAGTTCCTGCGGCGTGCCGCCGGCCACTTCAAAGCCGAGCGCCATCAGGCGCTGGCGCGTGTCGGGGTCGGCGAGGATTTTGCGCACCTCGGCATTCAGCAGGCTGACGACGGCCGCAGGCGTGCCCTTGGGAGCGAAAAAGGCGTTCCACGCCGTCAGCTCAAAGCCCGGCAGGCCCTGCTCGGCAACCGACTTCACTCCTGGCATGAGATCGCTGGACTTGAGCGAGGTCACGCCGAGGGCCTTGAGCTTGCCCGAGTTGACATGCGGGCGCAGCGCCGTGATGCTGTCGACAATCAACGGCACCTGGCCACTCATGACTTCGGGCAGGGCGGTGGCAGAGCCCTTGTAGGGCACGCCGAACAGCGGTGCGCCTGCCTGTTGACGCAACATTTCGAAGGCAATCCGCTGGGGCGGCGCCGGCAGCGCCACGTTCAGGGTGTCCGGCTTGGCCTTGGCCAACGCGATCAACTCCTGGATCGAATTGGCGGGAAATCCCGGATACGCCGCCACCATCAAGGGCAGCATGCCGGTAAGGATGATGGGCTCGAAATCCTTGTCCGGGTCATACCCGATCGACGGGTAGAGCGAAGGATTCATGGTGTGGGTGCCGGCGGTGCCGATGCCCAAGGTATAGCCGTCCGGGTTCGACTTGGCGAGCGCCTCGGTGCCGAGGCTTGCGCCGGCGCCGGGACGGTTCTCGACCAGGAAATTGTGGCCGAGCGCCGTGGTGAGGCGCTCGGCCAGAAAGCGCGTGGCCACGTCGGTGCCCTGGCCGGGTGGGAATGGCACGATGACTTTCACCGGCTTGGTGGGGTAGGCCTGCGCCATCGCATCGCCTGCAATCAGCGCCAGCGTGGAACTTGTGGCAAGCGCCGTTACCAATACCCTTCGGACCAGATTCATGCGGACCTCCTTCGCTACACGGTTCGAACGTTTCACCCGCCTACGCGGTTTCGCGGCGGCGCATCAGAACGGCGCAAACTCCTTGCCAAGCAAATCGCGCGCGATGATGCCCAAGTGCACTTCACGCGGACCGTCGGCCGACTCCATGCCGAGGCAATCGCGCAGGCGCTGTTCGTGCGGCAGGTCTTTGGCCCAGCCGTAGTGGCCATTGAGGCGCATGCAGGTGTAGAGCGCTTCGTTCGCGGTCTTGACGCCGAACCACTTGGCCATCGACGATTCGGCGTCATGGCGCAGGCCCTTGTCTTTCAAGGACAGCGCGCGATAGCACAGCATGCGCGCGGCTTCGAGCTTGGTGGCTTCGGTCGCCAATTCGTTGGCTACGCCCTGCCACTTGGAAGCCGAGCGGCCCATGATCTGGCGTTGCTTGAGGTATTCCATGGTCTCTTCGAGCGATTTTTGCGCGGCACCGATGCAGGCAAGCGGCACGAAATTGCGGTTGTAGCCAATGATGGTCATGGCCCAGATGAAGCCTTCGTTCTCCTTGCCCACCATGTTGCGTGCCGGGATGCGGACGTTGTCAAAGAACATGCTGCCACCGCGATCGAGCCGCTGGCCCATGCGCTCGAAGTTGGTCGTGCTCAGGCCGGGTGTGTCGGTCGGCACCAGGAAGAACGACAGGCCGCGCGGGCCGGGCTTGCCGGTGCGCGCGGAGACGAACACCACCTTGGAGACACCGGTAAAGGTGATGCTAGTCTTCTCGCCGTTGAGCAACCAGTAGTCGCCATCTTTTTCGGCCTTGGTGGTGATGTTGCCGGCGTCTGCGCCGCCGCGAGGCTCGGTAAAGGCTAGCGACATCATTTCGCCATTGGCGATGCGCGGAATCCATTCGTCCTGCAGGTCAGGATGCAGCGACGAGGCCATTTCACCGAGGTGAATCGCGTTGGAAATGATGTAGCGGATCTGGTGGTCGCACCGGCCAATCTCTTCGCACACAATGCCGCAATCGACAAACGAGTAGCCCTGGCCACCGAACTTCTCCGGCAGGCGCAGGCGCAACAGGCCCATGTTGACCAGCTTGTCGATGAAATCCTTGGAGAGGAATTCGCCGGTGCGGTCCCAGCGCTGGTAATTGGGCAGAAGCTCGGCCTCAGCGTACTTGCGTACAGAGTCGCGGATCATCTCCTGATTTTCGGAAAAGCTGAAGTCCATGTGTTGCTCCTTCGGGTCAATCGTAGGGGTTTGCCAAGTCGCAGTGCCGATATGGCCTCGGCGACAAGTCAGAGATTGCGTCAAATGTTTTGTGAGGTGTTGCGTTAATGCGGCCCGGGATACCAGGGCCCGGTGATCGGGTGCTTCCAGGGCGTAAAACCCTCCCTCTCGCAGACCTGCGGCCCGAGCTTGAAGTGCTTGGCCGCTTCCAGGCTCTCCAGGCCCGGCAAGTTGGGGTCGTAAAACGCATCCGGTGTCATGGGCCGCGGACCGGCCTTGGCTACCATGCCGTAAGTGGGCCGGCCAATGATTTTTTCGAGCATCCAGACGCAATCAATCAGCTTGTCGAGGTTGACTCCGGTTTCGATGCCCATGCCGTCGAGCATGTGCATCAGGTCTTCGGTGGCGGCCATGCCGCAGGCGCGCCCGTTGCCGCCAAACTGGCCGCCGCCAATCCCGCCCAATGTACCTTCTATGAGCGCGGTATCGCGTTTGTCGAGATTGCGCAGCGCGGCATACAGGGATGGCAGCGCCATGCCGCGCGCGTTGTGCATGTGAAAGTGGAACTGTTTGACATGGGGCCAACGGCGCTTGACCTCGACGAGGTCGGCCTCCATCTCGTGCGGCAGGCACCAGCTTTGCGAATCGTGCAGACCGATCTCGATCACCGTAATGCCTGCGGCCTCAAGCAGCGCAACCTGCTTTTCGAGAAAGGAGAAGCGAAAAGGCTGCGAGAACTTGCCCATGAAGTTCGAGCCCCAGGCCGAGCCAATACCGATGCGCGCTTGCGTCACGCCGCGCGCCTGGGCAGCGGCGATAGCCTCGGGCCAGGAATCGAGCATTTGCTGCACCGAGCGATTGACGTTGCGGCGCTGGTGGATGTCGCAGATATCGATGAAGAGGGTGAAGACATCTTCTTCGACCGTCAGCGGCGGTGCGTATTGCAGCGCAAGCTGGCGCGCCTTCTGGTTGTGGATGTAGGGCAGGTAGGTCACACCCGGCTTGGGGTGAAAGGCCTTGAGCAGGTCTTCAAAGCAGGCCATCTGCGGCACGTACTTGGGGCTCACAAACGCACCGAGGGTAATGCGCTTCAAACCAGTTTCCGACAGCGCATCGAGAAACGCCATCCGCGCCTCGAAGGGAATGGCGGCGTCTTCGATGCCGAAGCCTTCGCGCATGACTTCTTCGTTGTAGATGACGGTCGGCCAGTTCATGGATGCTCCGGGCGGGGGTCTGCAGGGCTGGGATTTCCAAGCAGGATTTCTAATTGTATAACTATTATGATACGATGGATGGCATCCGTCAACCTCGCTGTAGCAAAGTGCCGGCGCGCTGACATCACGCGGGCATCAGGCGTTAGCACCAAATGGCAAAGTAGCGCCTTGCCGGGTATTGCCTGCAACCCATAGGTTGCCTGACTCAGGAGACCCATAGCAGTGAACGAAAAAGCCCTGCCAGAGGGAAAAACCTACGAAGAGCTGTGCGCACGCTTTCAGTGGTCGATCCCGGCTCAGTTCAACATCGCCGTCGACATTTGCGATCGCCACGCCGGCGACCCGGCGCGCGTCGCCATGATTTACGAGAACGAGAGCGGCAAGGTCAGCGAGCATACGTTTGCCGAGTTTCGCGCACGCTCCAACCAGCTCGCCCACGCCTTGACGCGCCTGGGCGTGGCGCGCGGCGACCGCGTCGGAATCGTCATGTCGCAACGGCCCGAAACCGGCGTCGCCCATCTTGGCATCTACAAGCTCGGGGCCATCGCGTTGCCGCTGGCCACCCTGTTCGGGCCCGAGGCGCTTGAATACCGCTTGCGCACCGCTGGCGTCCGGGTCGTCGTGACCGACGCAACCAGTCTGGATCGATTGCTGGAAGTGCAGCAAAAATACCCGGGCCTCACGCACGTCATCAGTGCTGACCCTACCGATGCGCCCAACGTCGTCGACTACGGCGCCTTGCTGGCAACCCAATCAGAGGTTTTTGAGCCGGTAGCGACCGCCGCAGAAGACCCGGCGCTGCTGATCTTTACCTCGGGTACCACCGGCCCGCCCAAAGGTGCGCTGCATGCGCATCGCATCATGATCGGGCGCCTGCCCTCGATGGAGTTTGTGCACCAGGGGTTCCCGCAACCCGGCGACCGGTTCTGGACCCCGGCCGATTGGGCTTGGGCGGGCGGCCTGCTCGACATGCTGTTGCCGAGTTGGCACTACGGTGTCACCGTGGTCGCGCACCGCAGCCGCAAGTTTGATGCCGAGCGCGCGTTTGAGGTGATGGCGCGACACAAGATTCGCAATGTGTTTTTGCCGGCAACGGTACTCAAGATGATGCGACTGATCGAGAGTCCGCGCAAGCGATGGGACGTGCAGTTGCGCACCATCCATACCGGCGGCGAGGCGGTAGCTGAGGACTTGATCCGCTGGGCCAGGGATGCACTCGGCGCGACGCCGCACGACGCCTTCGGCCAGACCGAGGCCGTGATGATCATCGGCAACTCGACGAACTACATGCCACTCAAGCCTGGCTCGCTCGGTCGGCCGATTCCCGGCCACGAGATCACGCTGCTCAACGCAGAAGGTGTGCCGGTGCCGGATGGCGAGGTCGGTGAAATCGCGCTCAGGCGCCCCGCGCCGGCGATGTTTCTGCGCTATTGGAACGACGAAGCGGCGACGCGCGAAAAGTTCTCCGGCGATTGGTTGCTCACCAGCGACCTCGCCAGAAAGGATGAAGACGGCTATTTCTGGTACGTCGGCCGCAAGGATGATGTGATCTCCAGCGGTGCCTATCGCATCGGCCCGGGCGAGATCGAAGCGTGCCTCGCCGGCCACCCGGCCGTGGCGCTAGCTGCTGCGGTGGGCAGCCCCGATCCGATTCGCGGTGAAGTGGTGAAGGCGTTTGTGCAGTTACGCGAAGGTTTCAAGCCCACCGCAGAACTCGCACAGGAACTACAGACCCACGTGCGCACGCGCCTGAGCGCGCACGAATACCCGCGCGAGATTGAGTTTTACGATGCGATACCAGTGACGACGACCGGCAAGGTGATTCGCAAGGGGCTGCGCGAACTTGAACACGCGCGCAAGACGTAGCCCGCTGAACAGCGCCCCAGCGCTTGCCGGCTCCGCCGCTCGATGCGGCAGCCAGCGGCACAGGCGCCGCTACTGGTAAGCCGAATCGTGATCTGGATGCAACGAGATGCAACGCATCAGATTCCCATCCCGGTACGCCACAGCGCGGAATTTGAGCGTAATCCTCAGACTGTAGAGGCGCTCCTTGTTTTTGCCGGTATGGGTCTCGATGGCTTCCCAGTGCAGGCCCTTGTCGCGGTACACCTGCTCCCATGTCATCTGGGCGATTTTCCTGAACGTAGCCAACAAAGCGAGTTGCTCTGCGGACTCAAGTTTGAATAAATCGCGCTGAAACCGTTCAACGTTGAGATCGAGGCGCACCAGCCCGGTCATGCGGCAACGGTGCGTTTGGCCGTCTTGCGCATGCGGCGTGTGGCGAGCATGCGGGCTTCTAGCTCGTCGAGATTGGTGGCTTGGGCCGGATGATTGGCGGCCCACTCAAGGCCCTCACTCAATGCAGCTTTGGCTTCAGGTGTGTGCAGCCATTTTTCGTTATCCGGAATGAACTGGCCCAGTTTCATGGTCCATACGCCCGGTTCGGTTTGGTCCAGCATGACCAGCCGCCCGGCGAATTCCTTGCCTAACGTAATTTGGCCGTTGCTGCCGACTGATTTGACAATCATGCCGTTTCTCCCCAAAAGCGTGCATTAGTGCTGCACTATAGCACGCCGGATGGATCCGCAAACCGCTGCCGGGAGGGTGGCGCAGGAATCCACACCGGCCGGCGTGGCACCGGCCTACGCCTTGATATTGCCGATGGCCTGCACGCCATCGAAAAGCAAAGTGCTTATTTGAAAGTCCCCAGCTTCCGCGCAAGCTGCCCGGCCTTTTCATACTCGGCCTTCATCTCGGCTTCAAACTGTTCCACTGTCGGGCTGATTGGCTGCGCGCCCAGACCGGTTAAACGCTCCTTGACTTCATTGCTGCGCATCGCGCCTTGCACCAGATTGCCTAGCGTGGTGATGGCCTCACGCGGCGTACCAGCTGGGGCGAGGAAGCCGTACCAGACAGGTGTGGGCGTGTAACCGGCGATGCGGATTTCTTCGCCCAACGGCGGCACATCGGGCAGCAGCGGCGAGCGCTGCGCGTCAAACACGCCGAGCGGACGCGCGCGGCCCGAGCGCAGATGCGGCAACGCGAGCGGCACCACCACCGGGAACAGCGCGATCTGCCCGCCGATCAAATCGGTCATCGCCTGCGCTGTGCTCTTGTAGGGCACCTCGACAATATCGAGGCCGGCCGCCTGCTTGAACAACTCCATCTCCTGCTGGCTGATGGTGCCGGACCCGGAAGAGGCGTAGCTGAGCTTGCCCGGATTGGCTTTGGCGTAGGCGACCAACTCTTTGATGTTGGTGAACGGTGCCGCTGGGTTGGCGGCCAGCACCAGCGGTATCACCGCCATCTTGATTACCGGCACGAAGTCTTTGAGCGGGTCGTAAGGCGGCTTGGCGTTCTGGCTTGGCACGATCAGAAACGGGTTGGCCGCAATCAGGATGGTGTAGCCATCGGGCGCAGCTTTGGCCGCCGCCTGGGTGCCGATCAGGCTGCCGCCGCCGTCGCGGTTTTCGATCACTACCGGCTGTCCGGATTTCTCCGAGATGTTCTGGCCGATGGTGCGCGCCAGCACGTCGCTGCCGGTGCCCGCCGAGTATGGCACGATGATCTTCAGCGGCCGGTTCGGAAACGGGCCGGATTGCGCGAGCGCGGCGCCGGCGGCGAGGGCGAATACAAGCACGTTCGTCAGGCGGGCCAGGTGAGTGGTCGAGCCGCGAAACGGATTGTGCATAGCTGTCTCCTGGTGGATGGAACTGCACCGAATCAATGATTTTCCCGCTTTGTGGCGGGTTGGCTATTGACATTTTATTTGTATAACCATTTAATCGCATCCTGCATCCAAGGTCAAGTGCTACCCTCGCATCCGCTTTCCGATTCCGGACCCCCATGCAACGCAGCAGCACGACGGCGCGACCGCATCCGATGAAAAGTGCGCCGGCCAAGCGCCCCAAAGCCGCCGAGAACGTGGCGGCGGAACTGCGCCGGCAGATCGTCACCGGTCGACTCAAGCCCGGCGACAAGCTGCATCCGGAGAACGTGCTGCAGGCCGAGTTCGCGATCTCGCGCCCGACCATGCGCGAGGCCCTGCGCATCCTTGAATCCGAATCCTTGATCAGCATCAGCCGCGGCAAACATGGCGGGGCACGGGTGATCGAGATCGATCTCGGTGCCGCGGCCAATCAGGTCGGGGTGTACTTGCAGATCGCCGGCACCACGCTCACCGACGTATGGCTGGCGCGCACCATTCTCGAGCCGCCGGCGGCCGGCATGCTGGCCGCGCGGGGCGATCCGCAGGCGTTCGCCGCACTCGAGGCCAATATCGCCGCGGCGCGCGAGGCCGCGCAGCACGACCTGATCCGCTATGCCGACCTGAGCGCCGAATTTTCGATGCTCATCACCCGGCATTGCGGCAACCAGACCATTCACCTGCTGTCCTCGCTGATCTACGACATCATCCGCCGCCAGCACGAGGACGTGACCGCGCGCACCTCGACCAAGGCAAGTGTCGACAAGTTGCGGCAGGAGAGCATCAAGAGCCGCGAGATGGCCGTCGCGCTGATGCGTAACGGCGTGCCGGCGGTGGTCGAGAGCTTCTGGCGCGCCCATCTGGAGCGCATGCGCGACCTGGTGCTTGCCGCATACAAGGGGCCGCTGACCATCGATGTACTGAATGAGCCGCAGGACAAGCAGCGTGCGGTCGGCAAGGTCAAGCGGCTGGTGCGAACAGTTGGTAGTGCTGGCGACTGTCCATGATCCGGCACGAACATCTGGCGCCAACCATACCGCCAGCTACTCCCCGGAGGCCAAATGGTTTTCCGGCCCTCGGCGGATTGCCGAAAATAACCATCTAGGTTAGTATGCGGGGATGGAAAAAGGCACACCGTATTGCAAGTTGTCGGTGCTCAAGACGCTTGTCAGAGCGGGCCGGGTGCGGACTACCGCCAGCGCAGTGATCGGTGCGCGCTTGCTTGGCTTCGATCGTGCAGGCATGATCGAACTGGTATTGGCGCTTGCCCCTGGCGATTTTTACAAAAGCATGACGACTTTCGC
>JANNCZ010000721.1:0-4293 GCA_031387185.1 Burkholderiales bacterium | reverse complement strand
GGCTCGCCCTTCATCGACCCCAAGGTACGCAAGGCGATGAACCTCGCCATCGACCGCGAGGGCCTCAACAAGCTGCTCGGCGGCCTGTCGATTCCCGCCAAGGGCTTCATGCCGCCTGGCCATGCGTGGTTCGGCAAGGCGCCTGAACACAAATACGACCCGGCCGCCGCGCGCAAACTGTTGGTGGAAGCCGGTTACAGCAGTGCCAAGCCGCTGGTGCTCAAGGTGGTGATCCCGTCTTCGGGCTCGGGCATGATGCAGCCGCTGCCGATGAATGAGTACATGCAGCAGAACCTCGGTGACATCGGCGTCAAAGTCAATTTTGAAGTGATGGAGTGGAACACCCTGCTCGCCGCCTGGCGCGCCGGCTCGAAAGACCCGGCATCGCGCGGCGGCGTGGCGCTAAACTATTCCTACTTCGTGCAGGACCCGTTCACCGCCTTCATGCGCCACTTCCAGTCGGATCTGGTCTCGCCCAAGGGCACCAACTGGGGCCACTACGCGAGCAAGGAGATGGACGCCATGTTCAGCCAGGCGCGCAACACGTTTGATCCGAAGGAGCAGACCGCGGCCTTGCAGAAAATCCACGAGAAGTTCGTCAATGAGGATTTGTTCCTCGACGTGACCCACGATGTCAACGCGCGTGCGATGTCATCCAAGGTGAAGGGTTTTGTGCAGTCAGAACTGGTTCCAGAATTTTTCGTCGATCACGATGACGAAATAGCAGAGCGAAATCTGTAAGGCAAGGGCGGTGTGAGCGTGCAGTATCATTCTGTGTCGCTCACGCTCCCTTGCGCCCACCGATGGGATACGCCCGCAAAGCTGCTGCCTTCCTGACTGCCGACGAATATCTCGCGTTGGAGACTCGCGCGCGCAACAAGCATGAGTATCTTGAAGGCGTGATCTATGCCTGGCAGGGCCAGGTGCCCGAGGGCATGGCAGGCGGCTCGCGCGCGCACCACCGGATTTCACTCAACATCGCATCCGCGCTCAATGCCGCGTTGCAAGGATCACCCTGCGCCACCTACATGGCAGACATGCGTCTGCGTGTGGCCGCCAGCGCAGGCAGAACCGAGACTGCCTACTTCTACCCGGACGTGTTTGTCCACTGCGGCCCGCCCCCCCCGGCAGAAGCGACCGAGATAGAAAATCCCAAGCTGATCGTTGAAGTGCTATCACCCAGCACCGAAGAATTTGACCGCACCGAAAAATTCGCGATCTACGGCACCATTGCCACCGTCGAGGAATTGGTGTTGATCAACTCGCAGCATCCCTACGGCTTCGAGATTTACCGCCGTAATGCTGCTGGGGCGTTGATCAAAGCGGATGCTGTTGAGGGCCTGCGTCTGGATAGCCTCAATATGAGCATGACGCGCGAGGCTGTGCTGGCCGGGGTGTAAACAAAAGTTTTAACCCAATAAATCCGCAAGCGCGCGACTCAGACCGATAGAGGGCGTAGTGCCGCGTCGCACGGCCAACTCAGGCGCTGCTTGTCGCTGATGGTCGGGGTGTGCGGAGAGCGCGTGATCCGCCTTACGAACATACGCATCAGCCCGCGTAGCAGCCACGCGCGCACCGGCCAGCACGCTGTCGATCAGCGGCAACGGCACCTCGGGCGCGAGGCGCGCGGCAATGCCTGCCAGAGCGGCGCCGCCGAGAATCACCGCTTGCGCGCCGTCCTGTTCTTTGGCGGCGCGTGCTTCGGCGGCGAGAAAGCGCAAGGCAGAGTCCGGATCCGCCGCGATCTGATCGCCAGTCAGCGTGATCGGGCGGATGCTCGCGATGGCAGCGCTGCGGCCGAGCGCGAAGGCGAGGCGTTCTAACATCGGCTTCCACAACACACCGCCAGTGACGATGGAGAAGCGTCCATACGCAGCCGCCTCTTCCATCGCCGCTTCGGCGAGGCCCACCACCGGCGCGGCGCTCAGTTCGCGCAGAGCGAACAGGCCGGGATCACCGAAGCAGGCGAGCAGAATCGCATCGCAGTCGGCGCCTTGTTCAGCCAGACAGTCGAGGGCGGCATGGCCCGCAATGGCATACGACACTTCGGTCGAGATGTAGCGCGCGCCGAAACGCGCGGTGGCCGGCTTGAGCTCGAACCGGCCAGGCAACTCGGCGCGCGCGTGACGCGTGACCAGAGCAGTGACCGATTCGGTGGTATTGCCGTTGAGGATGAGGATGCGGGGCATGGCGCGATCACGGGATTCGTGTGCGAAAGCGAGAGTATGCACGGACGCGCGCTCCATCGATCACGTCACATCAAATGCGTAGTCTCATTTGGCACTGGCTTTTTCCAGCGCGGCGCGCAGCAACTGGATGCGTGGGTGCGTTTGCGCAGCGCTGCGATACACCAGCCCGAGAATGGCGCTCGGTGGCGCAGACTGCATTTTCAGGCGCTTGACGTGTCCGGACTGCTCAGCCTCGGTCGCCGTTGCATCCGGTGTGCAACTCACGCCCACCCCTTGCGCGACGATGCGCGCGCTGGTCACCGGACTTTCGGTTTCACACACCGGCACCGGTGGTGAAAGACCCTCGCGGCGAAAGGTGTCCTCGATAAACACCCGCGCCAACGAAGGCTTGCGTGTCAGCACCCAGGGCTCGGCTGCAAGTTCACTCCATGACACCTTGCGGGCGCGCGCCAGGCGGTGGCCGGCGGGGACAATCACCGCGTAGTCCTCTTCGGCAAATTTCTCGAAGCGAATGCCGCGCCCAGCCGTGGCGGCCATGGCGTCGGCATCGTAGACCGTAATGAGCGCATCCAAGTTGCCGTCGAGCAGTTCGCCAAACAGGCTCGGAACGTTGCCCTCACGCAGACTCACCGTCAGGGGCGGGTCCGCGGCGGCCAAGTGCGCGATGATGCGGGGCAAGAGGGTGATGGCCAGAAACGCGCCTGTCCCCAATCGCAGCATCGCGGCAATGCGCCCCTCCGGCCCGGCGGCGGTGGCCTCGACCTGCATATGCTGGAGTTCCTTCAGGATCAGCGTGGCCCCGTGCATCACGATGGTCCCCTGCTTGGTTTTTTGCAGCCCGCGCGCACCCCGTGTGAACAGCGCAAATCCGAGCATGCCCTCGATCTCCTTGAGCGCCTTGCTCATGGCAGGCTGGGTGAGGCTCAGCGCCTCGGCAGCCTTGGACAGGCTGCCGACCCGCTCAACTTCGGATATCAGTTGCAGATGGCGAAAGCGCAGGCGCGCCAGCAGATGCTTGTCGATCACGGAAGGGGGAGATGGCGCACGCATGACATAACCAGAAGTGATGATCTGATGAAAATATATCACTAGACGGCAGATGTCGTGGTGTCCAAAATCCGCTCATTCCCTGCCATCAACGAAACCAAGGACAGCCATGCAAAAACGCGCCACCACCCAGCTCCGCGATCTGCTGCGCAGCAAGACCTTCCTCCATATGCCTGCGGTGTACGACGCGCTCACTGGGCGCCTGGTGCAGTCACTCGGCTACGAGTCGGCCTATGTGGGCGGCTACGTGACCGGTGGGTCGATGGCCGTGACGGAGCCACTGTTGACCATGAGCGAGCAGGTGCGTCTCGCAGCCGAGGTAGCGCAAAGCGTCAAGATCCCCATCGTGGTGGACGGCGGCGCGGGTTTCGGCGAGCCGCTGCACACCATGCGCACGATCAGCGAGTGTATCTACAAGGGCATCGCCGGTGCGCACATCGAAGACGCGCTTTACCCGAAGCGCGCGCACTATCACACCTACGTCGTGCACGGCATCCCGGTCGAGGAGTTCGTCGAGAAAATAAAATACTCGGTGATCCAGCGTGACGAGCAGGACCCCGATTTCGTCATCATCGCGCGCAGCGATACCTGCCGTGCCCTTGGCCTGGAAGAAGCCGTGATGCGCGTGAACCGCGCGGCCGATGTCGGCGCCGACTTAGGGCTGCTGTTCCCGCGCAACCAGAAGGATGCCGAAGAGGCGCCACGCAAGTGCAGCCTGCCGCTGGTGTATGTGCAAAGCCGCGGCAACCGCGACGGTCGGCCGATCTTCAGCCGCCAGGAACTGGAGCAGATGGGTTACGTCGCCTGCATTGAGGCGCAGGTGGTGATCTGCAGCGCGTTGCATTATCACAAGAAGATTCTTGCTGAACTGCGCCAGACCGGCCAAACCACCGCGATGAGCCAAGCCGAGTGGGTGGCCTCGCGGCAGGAGATCGAAGACCTGATCGATCTGGAGAAATACTACGAGATCGAGCGCCAGACCGTCGAGGCGCGCCAGCCCGCCGACCAGGTGACGCAGTAAGCGGAGCGCGGGAATGACCATGCGGCAGCCCGATAT
>JANNCZ010000686.1:0-5039 GCA_031387185.1 Burkholderiales bacterium | reverse complement strand
CAAAATCAACCCGGCAGAAATCATCAGGCAAAAAAATCGCGCGCCCCTTGCGGTGGCGCGCGATGTTGTCCAACGCTGAAGCCGGCCAAATGAGGCCGGCCGCAAAGCAGGCTTACTCCTGTTGAATCCCAGCCAGCACCCAGCTTGCGCGTGCACTCGCGGGCTTCTCGAGATTCCACACTTCGCTGAACGGCTCGGCCGGGCCGCCCGCCGTTTCGCGGATCATGCCCGACAAGCGCACGCTGGCCAGGGTCTTCTCGCCCTGCTCTTCGACCCCGAGCATCTGCGCATCGAGCGAGACTACATCAGTAACGTTGGCGGTATCGCCGCGCGCCACCAGATCCAGCTTGATCTCGGCAAACATTTCCGGCGTGGTGAAGGTGCGAATGTCGCTCTCGTTACGCGTGTCCCACGCCGCTTGCAGGCGCACGAAATACATTTTGGCGATGTGCAGGAAATCCTCGGTCGAGAAGCCTGCTGGAATGGTCCAGGTGCCGTTGCTGGCCGCTACCGCATCAGCAGCAGCGCTGGTGCCAAACGAAGCGGCAGGCGTAAAGGCTGCACCTGCCGCGCCACCAGTGGCCGCAGCGGCGCTGACAAAGCCGTTCGATGCAGCGCTGGCGGGCGCGGGGGTGAAGGCGGTTGCCGCGGGTGCGGCTGGCGCAGCGACAGGTGCGGGCGCTTCCGGAGCATATCCAGCGGCAGCATAGGCCGGTTGCGGCGCCCCATTGTTTGCGGCGTTGGCCGCACTGCGGCTCTTCCACATGCGCCAGAGGAAGAATGCGCCGAGAGCCAAGGCACCGATCATTAACATCGAGCCGAGCATTTCAGCCATCGCGCCGCCCAGACCCATGTGCGACAACAGGGCCGCGATACCGAGACCGGCAGCCAGACCGGCCAGCGGTCCAAGCCATTTGTTGCGTGCCGGTGCGGGCGCTGCGGCGGGTGCAGCCGGCGCACCAGGCGCGGCCTTGGGCGCTTCTTTGGCCGCAGCGGGGGCTTGCTTCTGCGTCACGTTGGACGATTGCTTGCCCACCGACTTGCCGCCGCCCATGCGCGCGGCGTCAGCCACTTGCGGTGCCAGCGTGAAGCCAGCGAAGGCGGCGATCGATACGCCTAGCAATCCGCGTTTCAACCAAGTGTTCAAGCGAGTGTTCATCTGTCGTCTCCGGTAAGTCTGGTGATGAGTTTGCCAAGTGGGGCCAGCATACGCGCAAATCAAGCCGTCTGCGGTGTGACGGGCAGCGCGCGTTGTTGTTGCTGTGAGCGCCGCCACAACCATATTACTATAGAAAGATTTAAAAGATTCCATCCTATACCATTTATAAATGCGGCGTGGTAAGACCCGGTCAAATCGAAGATCGCGCCCGACATCCAGCCGCCCAGCGCCATGCCGAGCAGCGTGAACATGATGACGCTGCCGACCCGCGCACCCGCCTCGGCCGGCGGAAAATATTCACGCACGATGATCGCGTACGAGGGCACGATGCCGCCCTGAAACAGGCCGAACATGGCCGACACCAGATACAGCGACCAGAGGCCGTCGAACGGCAAAAACAGAAGCAGCGCAAGCCCCTGCAAGCCGGAGCCAAGCAGCAGCGTGCGCAGCCCGCCGATGCGGTCGCAGATGGCCCCCGAGACCAGGCGGCTGACGATGCCGAAGCCGAGCATCAACGAGAGCATCTGCGCACCGCGTGCCGCGCCGTAACCGAGATCGCCGCAGTAGGCGACGATATGCACTTGCGGCATCGACATCGCCACGCAGCAAGCCGTGCCGGCGATGCACAGCAGTACTTGCGCCGTGCGCGGGGTGAGGCCAAACGGTTTATCCGAGATATGGCTCGATGCCGTCCCCACGCCGCCAGCTGCAGCGAGCGGCGGACGGCGGCGCAGCATCAGCGCCAGCGCAAACATGGAGACGCCGCAAAGCACGCCCAGCCAGGTATAGGTGGTGCGCCAGCCATGGCTCTCCACAAAGCCCTGCACGATGGGCGGCCACACGGCACCCGCCAGATAATTGCCGCTGGCGCACACCGCCACCGCAATGCCGCGCCGCTTGACAAACCACAGCGAAGTGTCGGCGATGAGCGGCGCAAACGTGGCTGAAGCGCCGAGCAAGCCAAGCAGCACGCCATGGACAATGCCGAACACCCAGATGTTGGGTGAATGCGCCGCCGCGACAAAACCGAAACCGATGCCGCAGGCACCGATCATCAGCGGCACAGTAACGCCGAAGCGGTCTGCAAGCCGGCCCATCATCACACCGCCGGTGCCAAACCCGATCATCAGCAGCGTGTAGGGCAGCGAGGCGTCGGCACGCGCCACGCCAAATTCCGCCTGCACGGCAGGCAACACCACGGCCACGCAATACATCGCGCAGCCGCCCAGCGTCATCAGCGCCAGCGTCACCGCAAGGCGCAACATCGCGTAGGGCGAGTCGGTCAGGCCGGCGCTGGCCGCCGGTACAACGTGATCAGCCATGGGACTTCACGCGGCGGCAGGCCGGAAAGCGTTGGCAGCAGACGCTTTACCGAACATCATGGCCGAAACCATTGGTGCAGGCGGATCTCCTGATGGGTCATGCCTCGCACTCAAGCTCACGAAAGTTCGCGGCGCACGATGGCCGCGCCATCCGCCAGCGCCTTTAGCTTGCCAAACGCGGTCGCGCGCGGCAAATACTTCATGCCGCAGTCAGGCGCGGGAATCATGCGGTCTGCGCTCACATGCTTGAGGCCCGCGCGAATCCGCACCGCCACGTCTTCGGCTGACTCAATCTTCGGGCTGCCGAGGTCGATCACACCGAGCAGAATTTTCTTGTTCGACAAATCCTTGAGCATGCCAAGGTCCAGCGCAGGCTGCGCGCTCTCGATGGAAATTTGCTCGGCGCTGCTGTCGGCGAGTTGCGTGAGGAACGAATAACCGGTGGGCTTCTGCCCCGGCACCACCGCCGCGTAGCCAAAGCACAGATGCACGACAGTGGGAATCGTCACGCCTTGCAGCGCACGGTTGATCGCCTTCACGGCGAAGCGGTTTGCCGCCACCGGGTCGTTGCGCAACCACGGCTCATCTAACTGAATCACATCAGCACCGGCCGCCTGCAAGTCCAGCACTTCCTCGTTGACGGCTGCGGCAAACGCCATCGCCATCTCGTCCACGTCAGCGTAAAAGGCGTTGTGTGCCTGCTGCGCCATGGTGAACGGGCCGGGCAGCGTGATCTTGATTTTGCGGTCCGCGCTGTCAGTATTCGCACGCAAAAATTGCAGGTCGCGCACCTCAACCGCATGGCGGCGCTTGATCGGCGCATGCACGCGCGGCACCTTGGTCTGGCGCCCGGCCGCATTGGTGATGATGGCGGGATTGTCGGCGTCCACGCCCTCGAGCGCCGCGACAAAATAATTCGAATAACTCTCGCGGCGCACTTCGCCATCGGTAATGATGTCGATGCCGGCGCGCTCCATGTCGCGGATCGCGAGGATGGTGGCGTCATCCTGTGCTTCTTTCAAACGCTCGGGCGCGATGCGCCACATCTCGTGCATGTTGACGCGCGGCACGCCCTTCGAGAGCATGTCGCGGTCGACCAGCCAGTCAGGCTGCGGGTAACTTCCTACTACGGTGGTGGGGAGGAGCATGGGACGCGATCAGATCGATGTGAGGTGAAGGAGGAAAACAGCCGCCATTTTGCCTTGTCTGGCGCGACAGAGCCTGCGCTTTCGTACACCGTAAATGCCGCGGCGAATGTTAGCTGCGCGTTACTCGCGTGTTGCTTGCATTGAAAATAGCCGCCACTGTTGCTATCGTAAGCACCATGAAAGCAGTCCTGTACTGGACGATGGAGAACTTGAAATGAAGACGGTGACAATTTCGGTATCCTCGATGGATCAAACCAGGCAAAGGTTTCTTGCTGCCTTCAAAGGCAAACCGCAGGGCGCGCGCATCACTTTTCCGACGGTCGAATCGCTATGGAAGGTGCTGGCGCCGAATCGCCTGGCGCTGGTGTGCGCCTTGACCGGCACGGGGGTGGTGTCGATCCGCGAAGCGGCGCGGCGCGTCAACCGCGACGTGCGCGCAGTGCATTCCGACGTGACGGCGCTGATCAACGCGGGCGTGCTCAACCGCACCAGCGGCGGCATCGAGTTCCCGTATGAGGCGGTTCACGTGGATTTCATGCTCAAGGCGGCGTAGGCGGGCCGGGGCAATGCGGGCTTTCGTAACGTGCGGCACGAGCAGCGGTTAACGCCCTCGCCGTTTGATTTGTGGAATGTGGTCACACCTACGCGGGCATCGGCTGCACTTCGCGCTCAACCCGGCGCGCCAGCGTGCGTGCGGCAATTTTGATGTCGTAGGCGGATTGCAGGTTGATCCAGCTTTGCACATCACCGCCGAAGTAACGCGTGAGACGCATCGCAGTATCGACGGTGACACCGCGCCGCTCGAGCACGATGTCGTTAATGCGCGAGGCGGGCACGCGTAACGCCAGCGCCAGGGCATTGGCCGAGAGGCCGAGCGGCTTCAAATAGTCTTCAAGCAGCACCTCGCCGGAGTGCACCGGGCGCAGGCCATTTTTGGGAGCGGTTTTCATCATGACAGCCTCGTCATCAGCGATAGTCAACAATCTCAACATCGTGCATGCCGTTGGCACTGGCCGGAAACCCATGGTACGCGCGGTTCACACGGACAATGCTACGAAAGTCGTTGGTGGGAGCGGCTTGCAGCCGATATGCTTGTTCCATTCTTCAATCACGCCCATTGCGACCACAGCCTCACCGCACCAACTGACAGCAAAGGTAGCCATGAGTGATGGGAGTACCATTCTCACAACGGCTTCGCGGCCAAATTCGAGACGTTTTTTCGATGGCGAACAGACCCTTGACCCTATGCACATTGAATCGCGATGAACGTTGACCTTGCATGGATTTGAATCCGCAAAGCGCACCCCCCTCAGCGCTTGCATCTATCAGCGCTTCGTCACATAGAAAATCCCCAATGACAATCAACACGCTCGCCATCTGGCATCAACTCGTAGAAACCCGGAATGCAGC
>JANNCZ010000667.1:0-5781 GCA_031387185.1 Burkholderiales bacterium | reverse complement strand
TGCGCTGCTGCCGCTGCCGGAAGATGGGCAGATTGATTCGCTCGAATACCTGACGCCCGAACAGGCACCCGATATTCCCGGTTTGTTCAAGCATTCGATCGTCGATGTCAAATGCACCGACCAGAACGGCCGCATCTTCATTGTCGAGATGCAGATGATGTGGAGCGCGAGCTTCGAGCAGCGCATGGTGTTTGGCGCCAGCCAGGCCTATGTGAAGCAGCTCAAGAGCGGGCAGGCCTACAGCGAGCTGCGCCCGGTGTATGCGCTGGCGATCATCAACAGCCGGTTTTTGCCGGACCGCGTGGAAAGTGCGGCGGGTGGTGCGGTGGGTGGTGCGGCGGCAGGCGCGGTGGCAGGCAGCGCCGGCGAAACCGGAACCGGTGGTCAGTCCGACTACTACCATCACTACAAGATCGTCAACGTTGAGCAGCCGCGGCAGACCTTGAAAGGGCTGGAATTCGTTTTCATTGAACTGCCCAAGTTCAGGCCCGAGAACCGCTCCGGCAAACGCCTGCAAACCCTGTGGCTGCGCTTCCTGCGCGAAGTCGGGCAGGAACCGATGCAGGTGATCGATGCGGCCCTGACGCAGGATCAGGACATCGCCGAGGCGCTTGATCTGGTTGAGCAGAGCGCCTTCACCGAGGCCGAACTCGATGGCTATCACATCGCCCTTGACCGGGCGCGCATTGAGATCAGTGCACTGGCTGATTCCAAGGCGGAGGGCCGGGTGGAGGGCAAGGCTGAGGGACTTGCTGAAGGCAAGGCCGTGGGCCTCGCGGAAGGCAAGGCTGAAGCGCTTGCAGAGAAGCGCACCATCGCTGCCGCACTACTGGCTGACGGCTTGAGCATCAAGCGCGTCGCCGCGCTCACCGGGCTGACGGTACAGGAACTGAAGGCGTTGTAGAGGCGGGAAATTGCATATGCCACCCGGCTGAAACCCTTGGTGGGTGCGGCTATTCCGCATACGATGGCTTGTAACCGTTGGTGCAAGCGGCTCTCAGGCTTGTGGCATGTTGGGTTTTACGCTCTACGCGGTTTACACCCTACGCGGCGTAGCCGCCCAAATCAAGCACCATTTCCGACGTGCGCACTTCAAACACGCTGGCGGGTGCGGGACAGGGAGAGTTGGGAATATGAGCGCGAACGGTTGGGAAATCGAACCTGGCCCCTTATTCCCCGAACGGTTGGGAAATTGAACATGGCCCCTTATTCCCTTACCTTATTCCCTTATTCCTGCGTAACCAATGTTTGGCAGCTTGCCTGCTCCCGCACGGGCCACCATAGCGCCATACGTAGGCTCTACGTATGAACTATACTCGTCGTTTTTCCGCGACAGACTTTTGGGGCGTCCCATGCAGAAACTGACCCTTTCCGTTCCCGACGATGTATACGAAAGCCTGCACCGCCAGGTGGGCAAGGGCAATATCAGCCATTTTGTCAGCGAGAAAGTGCGGCCTTATCTGATACCCGCCAAAACCGGAAAAATCAATGATGCCTTCGGCATATTGAAGCAATACGCGAAGCCCGGCTCACCGGCGCAAATCGAGCGTGCCAAACGCGCGTGGATGACAAAGCGCATCAAGCTACGCGAAGCCGCCAACGCTGCGGAAGCTTGACGCCTTGATCGCGCTTGACACCAATATCTTGCTCCGATTTGTCCTTCACGACGATGCAGCACTTGCGGCTGCTGCACGGCGGCTGATCGAAAACAATCAATGCAGCGTGAGCCTGCTCGCTGTCGCTGAATTGGGGTATGTGCTGGTCTCGTTCTATCGCGCCAAACTGCCGGATGTGCTCGCCGCGTGCCGCACCTTGCTTGCGCTGCCGACATTGGAGTTTGAGGTCGAATCTCGCTTGACCGCGGCGCTCGATGGCGTCGAAGCGGGTGTTGACTGGTTCGATGCGCTGCTGTGGGCGGCAACCCCGGCTGGTGTGGCGCTCGCCACCTTCGACAAGGCATTTGCGAAACGTGCGGCAACACTGGCCTGGGATGTACAAGTTAGGCTGCCCAAGGCGGGTAAGTAATACCGTCGGGCAGGCAATAGCGGCCGCACTGACTTACGCGCGCCGCTCCACCGTCACGCCCACCTGCTTGACGCCCTTGAGGATGCCGAGCTTGACTACCGTGAGTTTGACGTAGGGCGTTTTGAAGCCTTCGATGATGCCGCGCGCGAGATGATCGGCCATACGCTCCAGCAGGCGGAAGTGATGCTTGTCGCACTCGGTGCGGATGTAGTCCGCGATCGCAGCGTAGTTGACGGTGTCGTGCAGACGGTCGCTTTGAAACACCGACGGATCGGGGATGGCGATGTCGAGGTCAAAGTCGAGTGGTTGCGCGGCTTCGCGCTCGTACGGGTAGTGGCCGACGATGGTGTCGACGCGCAACCCGCGAATCACTATCAAGTCCATTAGAATCACTGCGTCCCGTCTGTGCTGCGTCTGGTTTCGCAGCGTTCCGTGTGTGGCCCATTGTAGAAGATCAACCCGACGATCAACCCGAAGCTCATCCCGAATCTCATCCCGAATCTCATCCCTTTGACAACGCCGCCATGAACACCTTGCTCGCCGGCATCCTCGCTTATCTGATCGGCTCGATCTCGTTCGCCGTGGTGGTGAGCAAGTGTTATGGCCTGGCCGACCCGCGCACCTACGGCTCAAAAAATCCGGGCGCGACCAATGTGCTGCGCTCCGGTAAAAAATCCGCCGCTGTGCTCACCTTGCTGGGCGACGCGGCCAAGGGCTGGCTCGCGGTGTTTCTGGTGCAGTGGTTCGGGCCGCGCTATGGCGTGGGCGAAGCGGGCGTGGCTCTGGTGGCCATTGCCGTGTTTCTCGGTCATCTCTTCCCGGTGTTTTTCAAATTCGTGGGTGGCAAAGGCGTCGCCACAGCATTGGGCATTTTGTTCGCCGTCGATTGGCGCCTGGGCCTCGCGACGCTTGCTACCTGGATCATCATCGCCGCTTTCTTTCGCTACTCGTCGCTCGCCGCGCTGGTGTCTGCCGTGTTCGCGGTGTTCTATCACATGATGTTTTGGCAGATGGGTGAAACCACATTGGCGATCGCCTTCATGTCACTGCTGCTGGTGTGGCGGCACAGCGACAACATTGCCAAGCTGATTGCGGGCAAAGAGTCGCGGCTGGGCGGGAAGAAGAAGCCCTGACCGCGTGGCATGGTGGCCATGTCCCAAGTCCCTTGCGCGCTTTCGCACGCTCTTGACACCAGCGTCACATAATAGACATTTGATTTGACCTGCCGGAGTTCGCCATGGGAGACGCCGCACAAAAATCCGCTTTGACCGCCGCTGAGTATTTGACGTGGGAAGCCGGACAGGCCGAGCGCCATGAGTACATTGATGGCGAAGTCTTTGCGATGGCGGGCGCGGAGGATCGTCATGTAACGGTGGCAGGCAATCTCTATATGGCATTGCGTCAACACCTGTCTGGCACTCCCTGCCGCACCTACATGAGTGACATGAAGGTGCATGTGGCAAGTGCCAACCAATATTTTTATCCTGATGTTGTGGTGACATGCAGTGCGTCCGATCAGGCCAACGCGCTGGTCAAGTCCGAGCCTACCTTGATTGTTGAAGTGCTCTCTGCCGGTACTGCCGCGTATGACCGGGGTTTGAAGTTTGCTTACTACCGTGCGCTGCCAAGTTTGCAGGAGTACCTGCTGGTTGATCTTGATGCGCGTTCTACGGACTGCTATCGCAAGGGGGCCGACGGCCTGTGGGTGCTGCATCCCTTCGCCAGCGGCGAGGCTGTCGCGCTCGCCAGTGTGAGCATGGAGATCAGTGCTGCCGCGTTGTTTGCGGAGGTGGCGTGAACTCTGACGACGCCACCCATGCACGCCAATGCCGTGTCCATTAGGCGAGGCGTTCGTAATGGCTGAAAAAACAGGCCGCTGACGAGGCGGTGCTGCCTTTGAAAAGCGGCCCTGCCGTTTGATTCAGGAAAAATAAAAAGGCTGGAAACCGTTGGTGCGCAACGATTTCCAGACTTTTGTTTGTAAAACCCTTGGTGGGAGAGGCTCAGGCCGTCTGCGTTTTGGGGATTGTCGCGCCGCGTTTGCGCTCAGGCCAGTGCCGCCTTCACCCGCTCCGCAGTAAACGGCTGGTGCCGCAAACGCTTGCCAGTCAGCTTCGCGACCGCATTTGCAATCGCCGGTGCCACTGGGGGCAGCCCGCATTCGCCGACACCACCGGGTGCGTTACTGGTGACCATGACTTTCACCGCAATCGGTGGAATCTCGTTCATGCGTGTCACCGGGTAGTCGTGAAAGTTTGACTGCTGCGGTACGCCACCGACGAAGGTGATCTGCTCCTTCAACGCGCCCGACAAGCCGAACACGATGCTGCCCTCGACCTGGGTCGCGACGTTTTTCGGCATCACGGCGATGCCGGTATCCACCGCCGCCCACACGTTATGCACCTTGATCGCGCCGCTCTTTTTGTCGACCGACACTTCGACCACTTCGGCGATGTGGGTCTCCCACATGTCGGAGTAGGCGATGCCGAGCGCACGTCCGGCCGGGCGCTTCTGGCTCCAGTTGGCCATCTTCGCCACTTCGCGAATCACCGCCTGCGCACGCGGATGTTTGGCGAGCAGTTTGAGACGGTAATCGACCGGGTCAGCCTGGTTCGCTGCGGCGACTTCATCGATCATGGTTTCGACCACGTGCTTGCTGTAGCCGCCGCCCACCGCGCGCCAGAAGCCGACATCCACGCCGCGCTCCTGCCGCGCGTATTCGATCAGCTTGTCGTTGATCTCGTAGAGATGCTCTGCGCCTTCGTCGAACGGTGCATCACGGCCACCAGCGGCCTTGAACGCATTCGGATTGGCGCGCGCGTAGATCGATTCACCGGCCATGCGATGGTGCCAGCCGGTGACATTGTTCTGCGCGTCGAGGCCAATCTCAATGTGCTGCGCAACCAGCGGGCGGTATTTGTCGTTCCTGACATCGTCTTCGCGCGACCAGGTCACTTTTACCGGCTTGCCCTCGGCAGCTTTGGAGAGCAGCACGGCATCCAGGGTGAAGTCGGCATCGACGCGCCGGCCGAAACCACCGCCGAGCAAGGTGGTGTTGACCTTGATGTTTTGCGCCGGTACTTTGGTGACGATGCTGCTGATGAGGGCGGCAATCGACGGGCTTTGCGTCGGCGACCAGATTTCGATCTTGTCCTCACCGGTCCATTGCGCGGTCGCGTTCATCGGCTCCAGACACATATGCGCAGTGTGCTCGGACAGAAAGTCGGCTTTGAGCACGGTGGCGGCACCCTTGATCTTGCTGCTGCCCGCGCCGTGCTTTTCGACTTCCACGCCAGCCTTGGCGAGATCGAGATCCGCGGCCGCCGCCGCATAACTTCTGCCGATATCGGCGCTGGTGTAGGTCTTGGTGATCGCGTCATTGGCCCAGGTGATCTTGAGCGCATCTTTCGCGCGGCTCGCGGCCCAGGTGCTGTCGGCAAGCACGCCGACGCCATAGGGCAGGGGCACAGTCTTGATGAAGCCCTTGACCGCTTTTGCGCCAGAGTCGTCCATCGACACCATTTTGTCCTTGTGCATCGGCGGGCGCGCCACCGCGCCGTAGAGCATGCCGGGCAGACGCGTGTCGATGCCATACATCGCCGCACCGCGCGTCTTGGCGGCGATGTCGATGCGCTGCACATCCTTGCCGATCAGCTTGAATTCGCTCGCCGGTTTCAACTGCGCCGCCGTCACTGTGGGCATTGGGTCTGGCACTTTGGCAAATGCGGCGATCTCGCCGTAGCCCATGCTGCGGTT
>JANNCZ010000655.1:0-3869 GCA_031387185.1 Burkholderiales bacterium | reverse complement strand
CTGTCGATCCAGATGATCTTCCAGGATCCCTATGCCTCGCTCAACCCGCGCTTGCGTGTAACGGACATCATCGGTGAAGCACCGGTCGTGCATGGCCTCGTGCCGGCGCGCGAGCAAAGCGAGTACGTGGCCGGCTTGCTGCGCAAGGTGGGCCTTGACCCTGCGTTTGCGCGCCGCTATCCGCATCAGTTCTCGGGCGGCCAGCGCGCGCGCATCGGCATCGCGCGTGCGCTCGCAGTCAAGCCCGAGTTCATCGTCTGCGACGAAGCGGTGGCTGCTCTCGACGTGTCGATCCAGGCACAGGTACTCAACCTGTTCATGGATTTGCGCGAGGAATTCAACCTCACCTATCTCTTCATCAGCCACGACCTGGGCGTGGTGCGGCACTTGTCAGACCGCGTCGTCATCATGTACCTTGGCCGCGTGGTCGAGAGTGCGCCGACCGATGAAATTTACGCCGCGCCGAATCATCCCTATACGCAAGCCCTGCTGGCCGAGGTACCGGACCTGGCCAAACGCAAGCGCACCTATGTGCCGATTCGCGGCGAAATTCCCTCGCCGCTCGCCCCACCCTCAGGTTGCCACTTTCACCCGCGCTGCCAGCAGGCCGGGCCGCGCTGCGCACGCGAGCAACCCGCGCTGCGCGAAATCGCTCAGGGTAGACTAGCGGCTTGTCATCTCAACGACGGCGGCACAGCGTAAATTCAATCTGCCGTCAAGCATCAGGAGTCATCATGAAAATCACCGATACCCCCAGCGGCGCACTCGGCGCCAATCACAGCAACCACGGCATCAAGCCCGAATCGTTGGCGATGATCGAACGCCTCATTTCCTTCGACACCACCAGCCGCGATTCCAACCTCGGCCTGATTGAGTCGGTACGCGATTGGTTGAAACCGCAGGGCATCGACTCGACCCTCGTCTACAACACCGAGAAGACCAAGGCCAACCTGTTCGCCACCGTGTGGGGAAAAAATGGGACGCAGTCCGGCAGCCAGGTGCGTCCCGGCATCGTCCTCTCCGGCCACACTGATGTCGTGCCGGTTGATGGCCAGCCCTGGGACACCAATCCGTTCCAGGCGACGATCAGGGATGGCCGCCTCTTCGCGCGCGGTGCCTGCGACATGAAAGGCTTCCTCGGTGTGGCGCTTGGCATGACACCACGCTTTGTGGCTGCCGATCTCAAGGCCCCCATCCACTTTGCGCTCTCGTATGACGAAGAAGTCGGCTGCGTTGGCGTGCGCGGGCTGATCGACCTGCTGCGGCAGCAAGGTTTCAAGGCGGCCGGCGTAATTGTTGGCGAGCCGACCTCGATGCAGGTCATCACCGCGCATAAGGGCAAGCGCTCCTATCGCTGCACCGTGCATGGCAAGGAAGCGCACAGCGCCCTCACCCCGCAAGGCGTCAACGCCATTGAATATGCCGCGCAGATCATTACGTACATCCGTCACATGGCCGAGCGCATGCAGCAACTGGAGACGCGCGACAACGGCTTCGACGTGCCTTTCACCACCCTGATGACCGGCACCATCAAGGGCGGCACCGCCCAAAACATCGTGCCGGGGAAATGCAGCTTCGAGTGGGAATTTCGTTATCTGCCGGGCGCCAACCCGGAAGCCATCGAAAACGAAGTGCGTGGCTACGCAGCGTCGCTGTTGCCGGCGATGAAAAAAGTGTCGGCGCAAACCGGCATCGACATCGAAATCAAGTCCGACGCGCCTGGCTCTTATGCCGCCGACACCGACGCCGTCACGCAACTGGCGATTGCGCTGGCGCGCAATGACAAGACTGCCAAGGTCGCCTATGCCACCGAAGCGGGATTGTTCGAGAAGGCGGGACTGCCGTCAATCATCTGCGGCCCTGGCTCGATTGAGCAGGCGCACAAGCCGAATGAATACTGCGATCTGTCGCAGCTTGCGCAGTGTGAGGCGTTCATGGACCGGTTGCTTGACAACATGTGTCAGTAATTGCGCGCGACCTGCGCCAGGTCAATCTCGACATTGGCCGGGCGCGCCGCTACAACGACTGACCCGTGGCGCCGATGCGCAGCAAGAGCGATCCGTTCACGAGTCAAGCACATGCTCGAAGCGCTGGTTTGCTGGCAGGCGGTAGACCGAAAAGTCACGCACATCCGTGGTGGCAATGCGATTGATCTTGAGCTGGCCTGCGAGATAAACCAGGCTTGCGTCACAAAAATCCATCGGCAAATCGTCGTAACGGTCAAGCAACTTCCATAGGGCTGCCACCGCATCGTCAGGCGGCGATGCAATCAACAGATGCCCCACGGACTGCGCCCCGGCTGCCCAGTCGAAGAATGCCTTTTGTTTGCTGTGCGGCAGAATCGCGCACACCTCGGTAAACACCGCCCACGCCGTGACCAGTTGGCCGGCATACCCCGCAAAGAAAGATTTACAGCGTGCATGGTGGTGATCTTTGGGGTGGAACAACCCCACAAAAAAGCCGGAGTCCGCCAGTGTCTTCATGCGGATTTGCGTGCCGCAGTACGCGCATTGCCGTTTGCTCCGGCGCGGACACCGCCACGCACCTGCGCCAACGCATCACTGGCCCGCGACGAGCGCCCGGCATGTTTGCGCCGCAGTGCCTCGCGCACCTGAAGCTTGTGCGGCCTCTTCTCCGCCGCCTCGCGCCTGGCGTCGCGATTGACCAATCCAGACTGATCATCGCTTGCGCCCACGCCGGCTGCGCGCATCGCCTTCTCATAAAGTTGCAGAGATGAAGGCTGGGTGTGCCGTGCCAAAAATTCCTGAATGCTGCGCACAATGACGGCTGACTTGGACACGCCAAGCCGTGCGCTGTAACCGGCAATTTGTGACTCCACCTCGGCAGGCAAACGAAGGGAAATGGGCATGACACGCTCCAATGCGATACATAATGATTATTGTATCGTCTTTCGTTGCGGCGTTGCACCGGCGGGCAGCAAGCAACCCATGCCGGGACACCTGTGCAGCGATAGTCGAACCCGGTAATTCAAGCATTGCCCCACGCAGCGATCGTCGTGGCGAAAAAGGTATGCGCCGGGCCGTCCGCCCAAGGTAGACTTGCGTTTTTCTCAACCGGAAGAAACACTCAGCATTACACCGTGCGGCAGAAGCGCCCCCCAATCTCCACCAAACCCACCCCCTCCCGGAGTCCTTGATGCTGTTCCCCACCACCCTTGTCGGCAGTTACCCGCAACCCGAATGGCTGATCGACCGCCAGAAACTCGCCGGTCGTTTCCCGCCGCGCACGCGCGCCAAGGAACTCTGGCGCATCCCGGCCGAATATCTCGAAGAGGCGCAAAACGACGCGACCCTGATCGCCATCCGCGCGCAGGAACAAGCCGACATCGACATCATCACCGACGGCGAAATCCGTCGTGAGAGCTACTCCAACCGCTTCGCCACCGCCTTGTCAGGCGTGGACATCGACAACCCCGGCACCGCGCTCGACCGCAGCGGCCACCCGAATCCGGTACCACGCGTGGTCGGCCCGATCAAGCGCCTACGCCCGGTCGAAGTCGATGACCTCAAATTCCTCAAGGCGCACACCACGCGCAAAGTCAAGATCACCGTGCCCGGCCCGTTCACCATGAGCCAGCAGGCGCAGAACGACTTCTATGCAACGGATGAGGAAGCGGCACTGGCCTACGCCGTGGCGGTCAACGAAGAAATCCGCGATCTGTTCGCCGCCGGCGCCGACGTGGTGCAGATCGATGAGCCCTACATGCAGGCGCGCCCGGAACGCGCCCGCCAGTACGGCCTCAAAGCGCTCAACAAAGCGCTCGAAGGCATCATCGGCGAGACGGCGGTGCACATCTGCTTCGGCTATGCGGCGGTGATCCACGCGCGCCCCAGCGGTTACTCGTTCCT
>JANNCZ010000585.1:0-3544 GCA_031387185.1 Burkholderiales bacterium | reverse complement strand
ATGAACGGCGAAATGCTGCGCCCGGAAAACGGCTATCCGCTGCGCCTGTTTGTGCCGGGCTGGGAAGGCAACGTCAGTGTGAAATGGTTGCGCCGCATCAAGGCCGGCACCGAGCCCTGGCATGTGCGCGGCGAGACCGCGCGTTACACCGACCCGATGCCCAATGGCATGTGGCGCAAGTTCAGTTTTGTGATGGAAGCCAAGTCGGTCATCACCAAGCCCTCGGGTGGCATGCAACTGCAGCGCGGCTACAACGAGATCACCGGCTTTGCCTGGTCGGGTCTTGGCAAGATCAGGGCGGTCGATGTGACGTTCGATGGCGGCAAGAATTGGCAGGAGGCGGTGTTTGAGGAACCGGTGATCGACAAGTGCATGACGCGCTTTCGCTTCAACTGGAAGTGGGAGGGAGGCCCGGCCGTGATCGCCAGCCGCGCGGTGGACAGCACCGGGTATGTGCAACCGACGGTGGAGGACATCAAAAAATCGCGCGCCATCATGGGCTTCGTGCAGCATCACAACGGTGTGTTCCCGTGGAACGTGGCCGCATCGGGGGAGGTGACCAATGGCATCGGCTAAAAAATTGACCGGGCTTGCAGCCCTCTGCGCGTTGTGCCTCGTGGTCGCTGCGTGTGCGAATGTCAGTGCACCGGTCAGCACGCAGCAGGGGCCGGCCAACACCTCGGGCGCCGCATTCGGGCGTGCGGTTTCGGAGCAACACCTCGCGGCATGGAATATCGACATTCGCACCCAGGATGGCGCAGGTCTGCCGGCCGGCAAAGGCGATGCCGTCGCCGGCAAGGCGGTCTACAACGACAAGTGTCTCGCTTGTCATGGCGCCGATGCCAAGGGCGGCCCGGTGTACGGCACCATGGTCGGCGGCGTCGGCTCGTTCAAGACCGGCCCGCGGATCTTGACACCGGGCAGCATGTATCCCTACGCGCCGATTCTGTTTGACTACATCCGCCGTGCCATGCCGATGACCAACCCGCAGTCGATGAGCAATGACGAGATCTACGCGGTGTCGGCCTATCTGCTCAACCTCAACGGGTTGATCGGACTCAACGACGAGATGAACAGCAAGACTTTGCCGGCGGTGCAGATGCCCAATCGCGACGGTTTCATCATCGACGACCGGCCCGACACCCAGGCGGTGCGCTGCATGAAGGACTGCAAGTAGCGGCGTGGCCCCCAGACTGCGGCGATGCGCAGGGCTATCGCCGTGCGGCATCAGCCTGCAGTTGCCGCAGTGCGGTGCGTGGTCTTGCGTTGAGACGGGTAATGCCCGGAGAACCGCTCCCAGAGCGGGTTTCCGGGCATCGCTATTTCAGGACGTGCGCTTCGCCAGATAGATGCCGCACAACACGATCACGCCGCCCGCCATCTGCAGCGGCCCCATCGCTTCGCCCAGAATGCTCCAGGCGTAGATCGCAGCGAGCACCGGCTGCAACAGCAGGCTGACGGACGAGAACGACGCGGACAGGCGCGCGATGCCGAGCGCGATCAGGCTTTGTCCGAGCACATGCACGAGGATCGCGAGGGCAGCGAGTATCAGCCAGCCCTCGGCACTTTGCGGCCACAGTTGCGCGGCGTAGAGCCAGGCGTAGGGCGCGAGCAGCAGCGCCGCGATGCTGGTGTTGACGGCCATGATGCGCGCGGTTGACACGCTGGTTGACGCCGACTTGATCGTCAGCAAATAGCACGCATAGAAAAAGCCGGCGAGCAGGCCGAAGGCGTCGCCCAGCAGCGCATCGCCCAGCAATGCGTTGCCCAACGGGGTCTGGCTGCCAGCGTTGGCACCGGGCGTGACCAGCAAGACCACGCCACACAGCGTGAACAGCAGCGCGGCGAGAAACCAGCGCGATACGCGTTGCCGGAACAAGAGCCATGCGCCGAGCGTCACAAACACCGGCGCGAGGTTCAGTTCGAGCGTGGCGTTGTCGACCGAGGTGCGCACGATCGCTGCATGCAACGCCGCCAGATCACAGGCGAAAAAGAGGCCGGCCAGCACGAGCAGTCTGGTGTGCGCCGGTGCGGCAGGTGCGGCGGGTGTATTGGGTGCGGCCGGTGCCGCAGGCGTGGCCTTGCGCCGCTCAAACATCCACACCCAGGCCCACAACAGCGGCACCCCCAGCGCCATGCGCCAGAACGCGCTGGCCGCAGGGCTGGTATCCGACAGCCGCACCAGAATCGGCGCGAAGCCGAGGATCGCGGCGCCCAGCAACAGCGCCGCCACCGGCAGGAGTGCGGCGGGTTTATCGCGCACGCTTTTTACTCCCGCCCCCTACCCCGCCACCCACTGCCCCAGCCGGCGCACTGGCCGCATCACAAAACGCCAGAAAACGCTGCACGCCGGGCGCCAGCCGCCGGTCGCGATGCGTGACCACCGACAGATCACGCACCGGCGGCTTGATCTCGCAGCGCAGCTCGACCAGCGTGCCGGCTGCCAGCGCATCGGCCACGCTGTGGCGCGACAGGCAACTGATGCCGGCCCCGGCCATCATCGCCAGGCGCACCGCTTCGGAGGAGCCCAACTCCATTGCCGGCCGCGGCCAGCCAAGCGGTTTGAGCAGCCCTTGATCGACCGTCTCGCGCGTGCCGGAACCGGGTTCGCGCACGATCCAGTCGGCGGCGGCAAGCTGCTTGACGCTGGCGCGCTGGCGCGCCAGCGCATGGGTGGGCGCGGCGCACACCACCATGCGGTCGCGCATCCAGGTGCGCAACTGCAGGTCTTCATGCTGGACGCTGCCTTCGACGAAGCCGGCATCGACATTGAAGTGCAACACCGCGTCCGCCACGTCACGCGTATTGCCGATGCGCAATTGCACATAGGCGGCCGGGTGCGCGGCGCGCCAGCGCGCGATGATCGGCGGCAGCAGGTGGTTGCCGATGGTCAGGCTGGCGGCGAGCCTGAGCGGCGCCGACAATTCATCGCTGAAGGCCTGCTCCACTTCACTGGCGTGGTCGAGCAAGGCGATGGCGCGCGGCAGCAGGCGGCGGCCGTTGGCGTTGAGCACCAGGCGTTTGGCGGCGCGGTCAAACAGCGGGTGGCCGAGGCGCGCTTCGAGCTCGGCCAGCGCCATGCTGGCGGCTGATTGCGAACGCGCGAGACGGTCGGCGGCGGTGCGCACACTGCCCTCGCGGGCGATGGCGACGAATACGTCGAGGTGGTGCAGCGAGGGCCGCATGGCGTGAAGGAGGGGATGAAAGAAGGAAGATTGAATCAATCAGTTTTTCTGATTATATCGATCAACTTTATCCGCTTTTCTAAAATTACCGGTTTGACTAACCTTACGCAGCAAATGTATATAAGCGGCCCCACATGAAACGC
Organism: Burkholderiales bacterium; assembly: GCA_031387185.1. GTDB lineage: Bacteria > Pseudomonadota > Gammaproteobacteria > Burkholderiales > JAEUOS01 > CANJDH01. Next base: position 216 of record JANNCZ010000585.1, on the reverse strand, counting down.
GCAGACCCCGTCCGCATCACGGCAGACCTTGACGCCGGCAATGTCGTCAAGACCACCACTTGCTACATGTGTGCTTGCCGTTGCGGCATCAAGGTGCATGTGCGCGGCGACGAGGTGCGCTACATCGAGGGCAACCCGGCGCACCCGATCAACCAGGGCGTGATTTGCGCCAAAGGCTCGGCCGGCATCATGAAGCAGGTGTCGCCGGCGCGTCTG
>JANNCZ010000568.1:0-2767 GCA_031387185.1 Burkholderiales bacterium | reverse complement strand
CGCTGCGTTCGAATCCGGAATAGCGCGCATGATTCATGGTGAGTCCCTCACCGACGCCGGCGCCCCGCGCGGCTAACCCCTCAAGAAACGCACAGAATGGCCTCACCCGCACTGGACAAATTTGTTGCCGCATCGATCCGCGTCAGCCGCGCGCTGGATGATCCGGCCGATTGCGTGCTGGCGCTGGCGCCACTGATGCTGGAGCTGATCGACGCGGCAGGCAGCTTCCTCGAACCGCAGCATTACATGAGCCACCCGGACCACTACGCGCGCAACCTGGTCTATGCAGCGCCGGACGACAGCCTCTCGCTGTACACGCTGGTGTGGCTGCCAGGGCAATGGACGCCGGTGCACGACCACGGCAGCTGGGGCGTGGTCGGCATCGTCGAAGGCGTGCTGGAAGAGCGCAGCTACGTGCGCCTCTCACCGGATCGCGGCGCCGACACCGGCATCGAGCTGGTACGCGGCGGCATCATCCTGTTGGGCCATGGCGCAGTCACCAGCTTCGTGCCCAACCCGGACCACATCCACATCACCGGCGTGCCGCAAGAGCGCCCACGTGCGGTCAGCCTTCACCTGTACGGTCGCACCATGAACAGCTTTCACATGTACGACGTGGCAGCAGGTACCCGTGAGCGCATCATCGTTGCGCACAACGAGAGCTGACCGGCGCAACGCCAGCCGTCGATCAATCCGCCTTGGCACCAGCGCGCTTGATCACCGCCGCCCATTTGGGCGCTTCGCTGCGTGCCAAATTGGAGAGCGCTTCGGGCGCACCGGGCGTCGCTTCAAACGCCATTGTGGCGAAGCCGTTCTTGACTGCTGTGCTATCGAGCGCGCGGTTCAGCTCTGTATTGAGGCGCGCGATGATGTCGCGTGGTGTGGCGGCCGGTACCGCCAGCCCGCCCCATGCAAGGGTTTCGTAACCCTTCACGCCGAGTTCATCCACAGTGGGAATCTCGGGGGCCAGCGGCGAGCGGCGCTGCCCGGACACCGCCAGCATGCGCACTTTGCCGGCACGCGCCTGCGGCAGCGCGGTCACCAGATTGTCGAACATCAAATCCACCTGGCCGCCGATCAGATCAGTGTAAGCCGGCGCGCCGCCGCGATACGGCACGTGCACCATGAAGGTTCCGGTCATCGACTTGAACAGTTCCCCGCCGAGATGGCCAGTGGTGCCGTTGCCGGAGGACGCCATCGACAACTTGCCCGGATTTTTCTTCGCATAGGCAATCAACTCGTTGACCGATTTGACCGGCAGGTCATTGCGCACCACCAGCCCGTTTTGCACGAAGCCGAGCAAGCCGATGGGCGCGAAGTCTTTCTCCGCGTGGTAGGGCAGTTTGGAAAACAGCGAGGGATTGATCGCCAGCGTGCCGACATTCGCATACACGATGGTGTAACCGTCCGGCGCTGCACGCGCGGCCAGCTCGGTGCCGATCATGGCTGACGCGCCGGGCTTGTTGTCGATCACGAACTGCTTGCCGATTTGGCGCGACAGCTCAGCGCCGATCAAGCGGCAGATTGCGTCAGGCGAACTACCCGCTGCGTAGGGCACGATGAAGCGGATCGGTTTGTCGGGGTATTGCGCGAAGACCGGGCCGCCAAACATCAGGCACAGCAACCAGCCCAGAGCCTTGAAGTAAGTAGCCGTCTTGATCATGTTCATGCTCCTCTTGATAACAATTGTCCAGCACGTGCGAGCGATTGTCCATCACGCCAACTGATGACGCCGTTGACGATGACAAAGTCAATCCCGGCACTCGGCAAGGTGGGCGCCTCAAACGTTGCGCGGTCAATCACCGACTCCGCGTCAAAGATGGTGATATCAGCGGCCTTGCCTTCGGCGATCACGCCGCGCTCGGTCAAATTGAAATTGCGTGCCACCAGCCCGGTCATTTTGTGCACCGCCGTCTCCAGCGAAAACAGCTTGCGCTTGCGGCAGTAGTGGCCGAGCACGCGCGGGAACGTGCCCCACAGACGCGGATGCGGTTTCTCTTGCAAGGGGATGCCGTCTGAGCCGATCATGGTGTCCGGGTATTGCAGGATGCGCTCGACATCAGCCTCATGCATCATGAAATAGGTCGCACCTGCCGGTTGCAGCAGCGCGCACACCTCGTCAATCGTCTTGCCCAGTTCGCGTGCCAGCTCGCCCACCTCGCGCCCCGCGAATTCCGGGTGCGGCTTGCACATCGTGATGAAGGTCTTCTCGGCAATTTTGACGCGGTCGGCGCGCAGCACGGTGGAGGAGGCTGAGTAAGGGTAGCAATCGAGACCCACTGCCTGCACCGACTGCATCTGCGCAATGCGCTCCAGCGTCTCGGTCGAGCGCCCGTGGTTTTGCACCCCGGCCACTTTGTGATGCGAGATGATGACGCGCACGCCAAGGGCTTTGCCAATCGCCGCAGTTTCATCGAGCGATGTGAGGACACCGTCACTCTCGTCACGCATGTGGGTTGCGAACACGCCGCCGCGTGAACTCAGCGGCGCGCACACATCGATGATCTCTTGCGTACTCGCCTGCGCAGCGGAGCCATAGAAGGTACCGGTCGAGATGCCGTGAAAGCCCTGCCGCAGCGCGTCGTCCGCGAGCGCGCGCATGGCGGCGACCTCGCTCGATGTGGCGGGGCGAAACACATCGTCCATCACCGATGCGCGCAGTGCGGAGTGGCCGAGCAGCGGCACCACATTGACCGCCGAGGGCGCGCTGCGCAGGGCATCGAGATAGTCCTGCACGCGCCCGAAACGCGGCAGATGGGCCAGCGCC
>JANNCZ010000504.1:0-3204 GCA_031387185.1 Burkholderiales bacterium | reverse complement strand
CAATGGGGCGTCGCGCATTCGCTGCTCAATCCAGTGAGCACAAGCCAGGGTACGCGCGTCGTCGCCGATGCGGCCCACCACCTGTATGCCCAGGGGCAGACCGTTTGGCCCGGTCGTGATCGGCACGTGCACGCAGGGGGTGTGCAGCAGGCTCCAGGTGCGGTTGAACACCGGGTCGCCGGTCGCCCCCAGGCCCCTGGGCGCTTCACCCATTGCGCTGGGGACGACCAGCACGTCAAATCCGGCCAGCGCGTCCGCCAGTGACCGACGCCCCTGTCGCGCCAAGGCCATGGCCGCGTCGTAATCGCTCGCCGGCATCGCCGCGCCTTCGTCGAGGCGCGTGCGCAGGCGCTCGCTCATCAGGTGCGCAACGCGCCGGTGCTCGTCGGCGAGGCAGGCGGCCATCTCGACCGCAGCAATGGTGTCCTGTGCCGCATTGATGCCGTCATACAGCGCAGGCAATGAAAAATCATGCACGTCCGCTCCGGCGCCGGAGAGGCTCGCACCGATGCCGGCAAACAGGGTCTGTGTTTCGGGTTGGGCGTGCGGCCACTGGGCCGTCAGGCACAAGCCGATGCGGGGTGTGGTGATGTCTTCAGAGACTGCCAATGGCCGCCGTGCCAATGCCCCGACGAAAAACGCGGCGTCCGCAACACTGCGCGTAAAGCAGCCGACGGTGTCGAGGCAATCCGAGATCGCTTTGACGCCAATTCGCGGCAGCAGGCCGAAGCTCGGTTTGTAGCCGACCACACCGCAATACGCCGCAGGGCGGATCACCGAACCGATGGTCTGCGTGCCAAACGCGACCGGCACCATGCCCGCAGCCACTGCTGCAGCCGAGCCGGACGATGAACCGCCCGGTGTATGGGCCGGGTTGTGCGGATTGGTTGTGACGTTGGGCGTGAAGGTGGCAAATTCGGTGGTGACGGTCTTGCCGAGTACCAGGCCACCCATGCCGCGCAGCAGCGCCACCACCGCCGCGTCCGTGCGCGGCCGGTAGTCGGCGTATATCGGCGAGCCGAAACACGAGGGCATGTCGAAGGTGTCGAATACGTCCTTCACGCCCACCGGCACGCCATGCAACTGACCTGCGAAGGTTTTTGCGTCGATGCGCCGTGCTTGTGCCAGGGCTTGATCGGCATCGAGATGCACCCAGGCGTGCACGATGGGTTCGCGGGTTGCGATGTGTTCTTGTAAGTTGCGGGTGACTGCCTCGCACGAAGTCTCACGCTGGCTGATCGCCGTGGCAATCTCGATCAGCGAATCCGGGAAAGTCATCTGCGATCGCCTCGGCTAGGCCGTGACGCGGATGCAACGCACCAGGTGTGCAGCGCCGCCATCGGTACTCGGCAATGGCTCTGGAACCCTTGTGCCGCAACGCTCTTCGGCCCACTTGCAGCGCGGCTCGAAGGCGCAGCCAGGCGCCAGCGTCACCATGTTGGGCGGCGCACCCGGAATCGCTTCGATGCGGTCGCCACGCGTGCCGGCGTGAATGCCGGTGCCGGGCAGCACGTTGGCGGCAAGCAGGCCTTGCGTGTAAGGGTGGCCAGGTTTGCGGATCACCGTGCGCACATCGCCGGTTTCGACAAAGCGGCCGGCGTACATCACGGCAATGCGGTCGGATACCTCAACCGCCGCGCCGACGTCGTGGGTCACGAAAATCACCGCCATACCCATCTCTTTTTGCAACTGGCGCAGCAGCAGCAAAATCTGGATCTGCACCGTGGCGTCGAGCGCCGTGGTCGGCTCGTCGGCGAGCAGCAATTGCGGCTTGCAGGCCAGCGCCAGGGCAATCATCGCGCGCTGCCGCATGCCGCCCGACATCTCGTGGGGGTAGGCGTCGAGCCGGCGTTTGGCCGACGGAATCTGCACGCGTTCGAGCATTTCGAGTGCGCGCATCATCGCCGCCTCGCGGCTCACGCCTTCGTGCTGGATCACCGTCTCGGCGATCTGCTGCCCGATGGTGAACACCGGGTCGAACGCGAGCATCGGTTCCTGGAAGATCATCGAGGCGACGCGGCCGCGAAACGCTATCAGGCCGGCGCGGTCGAGTGACAGCACATCGTGGCCCGCGACGCGCATGCTGCCGCCGATGGTGGTCTTCTTCTCCGGCAACAGGCGCATCAGGGTCTTGAGCGTGACGCTTTTGCCCGAACCAGACTCGCCGAGGATGCCCAGCACCTCTCCCGCATTGAGTGTGAAGTCGACGCCGTTGACAGCATGCACGGTGGCATCGGCATTGCGGAAATGCACCGACAGGTTGGTCACTTCGACCAGCGGGGCGTTCTGTGCGGTGCTCATGCGGCCACCGCAATCGGGATGATCTTCGAATGCCCCGAGTCGGCGTTCATCATGTGGCAGGCCGCAGAATGGCTCGACGATGAGACGCTCGCGCCATCCGGCGCTCCCGATACGCTCTCCAGCGCAGGCTCCTTCTGCTCGCACACCGCCTCGGCATGCTCGCAGCGGGTGCGAAAACGGCAACCCGACGGCGGGTTGATTGGGTTCGGCGGGTCACCGGTGAGCGGCGGCGTTTCGGTGCGGTCGTCCGGATCCACCGACGGCATGGCGGACAGCAGGGCGCGCGTATACGGGTGGCGCGGGTTCGAATAAATTTCGCCAACCGGGCCGATCTCGGCGATGCGCCCCAGGTACATCACCATCACGCGGTCGCTGATGTATTGCACGACGTTGAGGTCGTGCGAGATGAACATGTAGGTGAGCTTGAATTCCTGCTTCAGGTCGGCCAGCAGGTTGAGCACCTGCGCCTGCACTGACTTGTCGAGTGCCGACACCGATTCGTCCAGGATCACCAGCTTGGGTTCGAGCGCCAGTGCGCGCGCGATGTTGACGCGCTGGCGCTGCCCGCCGGAAAGCTCGTGCGGGTAGCGGCGGATGAACTGCGCCGGGTTCAGGCCGACACGCGCCAGCAGGTCGCGCGCCCGTGCGCGCGCCTCGGTGCGGCCCAAGCCATGGACCTGCGGGCCGAAGGCGATGCTCTCTTCAATCGTCAACCGTGGGTTGAGCGAGGCATAAGAATCCTGGAACACCATCTGCATCTGACGCCGCAGTTCCTTCAAGGGCATGTGGCCGCTGCCGACGGTCTTGCCGATGGGCTTACCATCGAAGGCAATGTTGCCGGCATCGTGATCGATCAGATGCATGATCAGGCGCGCCGTGGTCGATTTGCCGCAGCCCGATTCA
>JANNCZ010000480.1:0-1619 GCA_031387185.1 Burkholderiales bacterium | reverse complement strand
GCAGATCTATTTCAAATACTGCTCGACCTTTGACTCCACGCCCAAGGGCAACATCGGTCCGGTGACCGGCGCGTTGATGGACGCGCTGAAGACCACCTTCACCATCGCCTGCCCGGCCTTCCCCGAGAACGGCCGCACGATTTTTCGTGGCTACCTGTATGTGGGCGACGACCTGCTCTCCGAGTCGGGCATGAAGGATCATCCGCTCACGCCGATGAACGATGCCAACCTCGTGCGCGTGTTACAGGCGCAAACGCAACGCAAGGTGGGCTTGGTGAAGTTCGATGCGGTTGCCAAGGGGGCAGCGGCGATTCGCGCGCGCTTTGATGCGCTCAAAAGCGAAGGTGTGGCGATGGCAGTCGTCGATGCCGTGTCGGACGCCGACCTCACAGCGATTGGCGAGGCCTGTGAAGACATGCCGCTGGTCACCGCCGGTTCCGGCATCGGCCTGGGCCTGGCGCTCAATGCGCGCGCCAAGGGGCGCCTCAAACATGCAGCATCTGCCTCGGCCCTGCCGCCGGTAGCGGGATTGAGCGCAGCGGTGTCGGGTTCGTGTTCGTTGGCCACCAACGCGCAAGTGGCCGAGTGGCAGCGCACGCGCCCCACCTTTCGTCTCGATCCGCTGGCGCTGGCCGCAGGCAAACCGCTGGTCGCCGAGGCGTTGGCATGGGCGAAGGAGCACATCGCCCGCGAGGCGGTGCTGATCAGCGCGACCAGCACGCCCGATGAAGTCAAGGCGGTGCAGGCCAAACTGGGTGTCGAAGCGGCAGGCAAACTCATCGAAGACGCGCTCGCTGCGGTGGCGCAAGGCCTGATCGACATGGGCGTGCGCAAACTCGTGGTCGCCGGCGGCGAGACCTCGGGCGCAGTGGTGCAGGCGCTCAACGTCACCGCACTGCGCATTGGCCCGCAGATTGATCCCGGCGTGCCGTGGACGCTGGCCGACAGCGGGCCGCATGCGGCAGCGCCGATTGCGCTGGCGCTCAAGTCGGGCAATTTTGGCGCGGTTGATTTTTTCGCAAAAGCCCTGGAACAGATTGCATGACGACCGAAGCGCAACAGCGTGAAGACATATGCCGCATCGCCAAGTCCATGTTCGACCGCGGCTTGACCCACGGCTCGACCGGCAACATCAGCGCCAGGCTGGACGACGGCTGGCTGCTCACACCCACCGGTTCTTCACTCGGCACGCTCGACCCTGCGCGGCTTTCCAAGCTCGACTGGCAAGGCAAGCTGCTCTCGGGCGACAAACCGTCGAAGGAAAATTTCCTGCACCTCGCCATGTACGAAGAGCGCGCCAAGGCCGCTGCGGGCACCGCTGGCGCCACCAGCGCGGGAGCGGTGATTCATCTGCACTCCACCCACTCGGTCGCCGTGTCGGTACTCGAAGACATCGACGTGAACGATGTGCTGCCACCGATCACCGCCTATTACGTGATGCGCATCGGCTCCTTGCCGCTGGTGCCCTACTTCGCGCCGGGTGACATGCAGCTCGCCGACGCGGTGCGCCGCTTGGCCGGCAAGCATCACGCCTTGCTGCTCGCCAATCACGGGCCGGTAGTGGCGGGCTCGTCGTTGTCTGCTGCGGCTGATGCCGTGGAAGAACTGGAAGAGACTGC
>JANNCZ010000449.1:0-3340 GCA_031387185.1 Burkholderiales bacterium | reverse complement strand
ACGAACTGCACGCGCTGCTGCACACGGTCATCACCCGGCTGATGACGATGCTCACGCGCCGGGGCGTGCAGTTCGTCGTCGCTGGGCGCACCGGCTTCGACGAACACCGGCACACCATCTGCACCGCACCGGTACACCCCGTCCAGCACCAGGCAGTGCAGGTGGATGTTGAGGTTGGCGGCGGAGCCAAAACGCTGGATCAGCGTGACGGCGCCGCCGTGGCCAACGCCAGCCTTGAGCCCGGCGTGGTCCAGCAGGTACCGCGTGACCACGCGCTGCACCACCTGCAGCACGGGCGTGAGCAGCGCGGGCTGCGCGGCCAGCAGCAACCGCAGCGGGATCGGCAGCGAGAGCACCCACTGGCGCACCGGCACGTGCGGGATGACGTGCTCCACCAGGCGGTACAGCCTGGTCTGCTCGGGCCGGTGGCGCTCGTAGTGGACCGGGGCGCCATCGCAATGCGCCCTCCCGGTGTGGTGAGCGTTGGTTTGCACGCGCTGGGCAGGAGAATCTGGGGTGGTGCAGCTTCTCAGGGCGCGCGGGCCAATGCATCCGCCTTTGGGGGGATCATCTACGCCCAGCGCCACTGCGACGGGCCTGCAGCTGCGCAGCACCCTACCCGTGAGCGCCGCCGCCGGCCATGCGGTAGTGGCCACTGCGCGATGGCGTCCCCAGCACGCTCTATCCAACCATCCGGGACCGCGCTTATCCACGCCCGCGCCATCGGCGCCTCTCACGCAAGACTCGTGCGGCGGCGGTGGGTAAGCCGCCTGGCTCAACGTCTGCGGGAAATGTTGTCAGCGGTGCTGACAGACCCGATGCAATCGCTGTGCCAATCGGGCGTCAAAAAATGCCTTGACACCCACTGCTGCTGTTGCAATCCACATGATCTTGGCGCAGCATCCGCGCGCCATTCGCGTCGCCGTCCGCCAGCCCGCAGGCTTATCTAAGGCGTTGCGGCGCCCCGCCGGACGGTCGCCGTTGTGCGAATCCGCCATTCAAGTTGACAGCGTGCAATGGATCGTCGCGGATTTCGGCATTTGCTACCATCAGCGCTGTCTTGCTCACATGGAGATGTGGAAATGCAAACCGATGACTTGGCAAATCTCCCCTTGCCCGCCAGACTCGCGGCGATGGAGGCGCTGTGGGATTCGCTGAGCCACGACCCATTGCATAACCCCAGTCCGGCGTGGCATGCCGAGGTTCTGGCGCAGCGCCGACTGGAGATGGAGCAGGCGGTTCCGTGGGAGGAGACCAAGCGCCGGTTGCGATCCCTCGCCGACGCACGCCAAACTTAGCGCCGCAGCCGTTGAAACCTGGACGCTGACCCGCTGTGTTCTCGCTCAGCATCCTGCCTTCAGCGCAGGGCGATTTGGAGTCGGGCTACTGGTTTTACGAAGCGCAAGGTGACGGGCTCGGAACGTATTTTCTTGACTGTCTCACTGGCGATCTCGAGTCATTGCGATTGTTCGCCGGACTGCATCCGAAACCCGTCGGCGGATTTCATCGGACGCTGTCCAAGCGGTTTCCGTTTGCGATCTACTATGACCTGAGCGGCGACATGGCCGTAATCGTGGCTGTGCTCGACTGCCGGCAGAATCCGGCTTCGATCCGCTCTCGGCTTGAACCACAATAGGTTCATCGAGTCGCTGCGATGGCGCCATACAGTTCTCAGTCACCTTCACAGACCAGCCCACACGCGTCGGGTGGCGTATTCGGCGGGCCGTTGGCACGGAAAATGGACCTTTGAAATGCCTATCCGCTGCAGGCATCCATGAACGACCGCTGACCGGCACGCAATTCTTCGTATTCCGGACTCCCAAAGCCGGCCAGTGGTGACGGTCCAGATTCGCTGCATTGGAGTCATTCGCAGGAAGCCATTGGCACCCTCGCACCGGTGGCCAGGCACACGCAGCCAACGAAGGCGCGAAGGGCGTACACCTGCGGCGCGGCGGCCCAAGTCATTTCGCCTTCGAGCACCAATACGAGGTCACCCCGGTTCTCTGGGCAGCCCATCCTGACCTAGCAGCCCTCTCACGGTGTTGTTGCCCAATCGTCAACTGATGCGCCAACGCCAAAGCGGACGCTATGATGACCGCATCCACCATTTCACCCGGCAGACATGTCCAACCTGGCCGAACAAATTCGCGAAGCACTGTCCATGTTTGCGCGCAATTTCACCGAGCCAGCGTTGATCGGCGGCTTGGCAGTGGTTGCGCACCAGGTGGTGCGCGCCACCAAGGATGTGGATTTCTTGTTGGAGGCAGAGGCTGCGGACAGGGTACATGACGCGCTGCTGGATTTAGGCTACCAATGCCTATACCGCAGCGAAGACGCCGCCAACTATGTGCGCGTAGCGGAAGGTCTGGATTTGCTTTACGCGCATCGTCCTCTTGCGCGCCGCCTGCTGGCGCAGGCATCGGAGCGCGAAACCCCAATGGGTCGCATGCGGATCGTCAGCGTCGAAGGGCTTATCGGCTTCAAACTGCAAGGCTTCGTGAATGATGCAACGCGAACGCGCGACTTGGACGACATTCGCGCACTATTGAAAATACACCGCGCTTCGCTCGACATGGATGAGTTGCGTGAGTACTTTGCCATGTTCAACAAACCGGAACTCCTCAATGAACTTCTCGGATAACACCGATACACATGCTGAAACGGCGCTAAACCGTGCCGATGCAAGTGTGGTGCTGGCGCGCGAAGCGGGTGTGCCTTTTCAGCCGCCGCTGGGCAACGCTTCTGGGATCGACCCCATCGCCGAGTGGTTGAGCCTGATGGAGGTTGTGCAAATGCTTTGCCCTGTGTGGCCCGTGCGTGACAGGCCCATGCAGGGCAACCATTGGCGACTGTGACAGCGTCCGAGCCATTTGTGCTGGTCGCCCTGGCCATCGAGCTGGCCGGCGCCAGACAGCGCAAACCAGGTTTGCAGACGACCGGCCACGGCGCGGTAGAGCACCGTGCGCTCGGGATGGCGCGGGTTGTAGAGCTTGGATTTGGCCGCCGCCGGTGAGCGGGGGTGCTGATGTTGTTGTCTGCCAGGGCTTGCGCGTAAGGCGACCCATCCCCCGTTACGGGGAGTGGCTTACCCGTAAGGTTTGCCGTCTGTGGTGTAGACCGGGCCAATTCCTTGAGCAGTTCACCGACCCGGTTCTCTGCCCTGCAACGAATGCCGCAAACTTTACGTTCTGCATCGGTGTTGCCGGCCTGCTTTGTTCTGCCGCAGTGTCCCGCCAGTGTCCCAAAGCCCCAAAAGCAAGAAAGCCCGCTAGCAATAAAGTAGCAGGCTTTCCATATGTGACGCGGTGTTCGGTGGTGGCGCTTCACGGATTCGAACCGC
>JANNCZ010000442.1:0-5121 GCA_031387185.1 Burkholderiales bacterium | reverse complement strand
GATGCTGCGCTCGATTCGATTGGCTTGGCGGTGTCAAAAGCGGAGCGCGTGGCCGCGCTGCCGGACGTGCCAACGTTTGGCGAAGCGGGCGTGGCGGATTTTCTGGTGTCCACCTGGTTCGGTTTGTGTGCGCCAGCCAGTACGCCGGCACCGGTGATCGCAAAATTGGGCACGGCCTTGCAGAGCGCATTGCAGGACGCTGCTCTTTCAAAAGCCATGCGCGAACGCGGCATTGATCCCATGCCCCTGACTGCTGCGGCCTTCACGCAATTCACCGCGCAAGAGCGCGAGCGCTGGCGCGCGGTGGTGCGGCAGGCTGGCATCAAGGCGGAGTAAGTGCGCAGATTGACCGTGCCAGGTGTGTGGCGCAACCAAAGATGAGCATGACCATGAATCGAAAAATCGTCCGTGTTGGCATCGCCGGCCTCGGTGCCATCGGCAACAGCGTCGCGCACAAGCTTGACGCCGGGATCGATGGACTGCGGCTGACGGCGATTGCCTTGCGCGATCCGCAACAGGGCGCGGTGCGCATCACGCTAAACACACCATGCGTGTTCACGCGCATCGATGCACTGGCGGAGCATTGCGATGTCGTGGTCGAATGCGCACCGGCCGAACTGCTGCCGGTGATTGCAGAGCCGGTGCTGCGCGCGGGCAAGACCCTGATGGTGTTGAGCGTCGGGGCGCTGCTGCGCAATATGGCGCTGATCGATCTGGCGCGCGAACATGGCGGCCAGATCATTGCGCCCACCGGCGCGCTCATTGGGCTCGACGCCGTTACCGCTGCGGCGGAAGGCAGCATCCATTCCGTGCGCATGATCACGCGCAAGCCGGTGCGGGGCCTGGTGGGGGCGCCGTATCTGGTCGAACACAAGATTGCGATTGAAGACATCACGGAGCCATTGCGCATTTTCAATGGCTCGCCGCGTGAGGCCGCCGTGGGTTTTCCGGCGAATCTGAACGTGGCAGTGGCGCTCGCGTTGGCTGGCATCGGCCCCGACCGCACCACGCTCGAAATTTGGGCCGATCCGCATCTGGAGCGCAACACCCATCGCATTGAAGTCGAAGCCGATTCGGCCTCGTTCAGCATGGAGATCCGCAATATTCCCTCGGAGAATCCGCGCACCGGCAAGATCACGGCCCTGAGCGTGATCGCCGCCCTGCGCAAAATGACGGCGCCATTGCGCGTCGGCACCTGAAATCTGCCTGCGCGCGCTGTTGACACCCGCTGCGGCCCACTGTCGGCGGCCCACTTGCACATTCGACCGCCGCGCAACACAATGCAGTCCTTGCACCTGACTGACGAGTCCTCTCATGAACGACATCGCAATCCACGCCACCGAGCGCCCCTATCAATCCGGCTTCGGCAATGAATTTGCCACCGAGGCATTGCCTGGTGCGCTGCCTGCGGGTCAGAACTCGCCGCAGCGTGCGCCGTATGGCTTGATCGCCGAAGGCATCAGCGGCACGCCATTCACCGCCCCGCGAGTGCACAACCGCCGCGTCTGGACCTACCGCATTCATCCCTCGGCAGGGCATGGTGCGATGAAACGCATCGACAACGGACTGTTGCGCGCGGCACCGTTCATTGAGGTGGAACCACCGCCCAACCGCTTGCGCTGGAATCCCTTGCCGATGCCGCAGACGCCCACCGATTTCATTGAGGGCCTCACCACCATGGGCGGCGGCGGCGATGTCGCGGCCTATAGCGGTTACGCAATTCACATCTATCGCGCCAACCGCTCGATGGGGACCCGCGTGTTCTACAACGCCGATGGTGAACTGCTGATCGTGCCGCAGCAGGGCCGCCTCGCCGTCGTTACCGAGCTAGGCAAGCTCGATGTGGCACCCGGCGAGATTTGTGTGATGCCGCGCGGCCTGAAGTTCAAGGTTGATTTGCCTGACGGCGCAGCGCGCGGCTACATTTGTGAAAACTACGGCGCGCTATTGCGCCTGCCAGAGCTCGGGCCCATCGGTTCGAACGGGTTGGCCAATGCGCGCGATTTTTTGTCGCCGGCCGCCGCCTACGAAGACAGCAGCGCGCCGCATCAACTGGTGGCTAAATTTCAGGGCAACTTGTGGGCGTGTGACCTGAACCATTCGCCTCTCGACGTGGTGGCCTGGCACGGCAATTACGTGCCGTACAAATACGACCTCGCCTTGTTCAACGTGCTTGGCACGGTAAGCTTTGACCATCCCGACCCGTCGATCTTTACCGTGCTCACCAGCCCGACTGACACCGTGGGCACGGCAAATGTGGACTTCGTGATCTTCCCGCCGCGCTGGATGGTGTCCGAGCACACGTTCCGCCCACCGTGGTTTCACCGCAATGCGATGAACGAGTTCATGGGCCTGATCCATGGTACTTACGATGCCAAGGCCGAGGGCTTCACGCCGGGCGGCGCGAGTCTGCACAACTGCATGAGCGCGCACGGACCCGATGTCGCGACCTTCGAGCGCGCCAGTGCCATCGACCTCAAGCCGCACAAGATCGACGGCAGCCTCGCTTTCATGTTTGAAACCAAATTTGTCTGCCGGCCAACCCGTTTTGCACTGGAGACGCCCGCGCTGCAAAATGATTACGACGCCTGCTGGCAGGGGTTCAAAAACCAGTTTCGCAGCGCGCCCTGAGTCAAGAGCGGCGGCGGGGTTCGGCCGGCCGCTTCGCGCAGGCGTTTTGCGCCCACTCCACAATCGGCGTGATGCCGTGGCCGGGGCGGCTGGTATATAATTTTGGCTAGCCGCGCCATAAGCTAGAACAACAGCCAGACCAAGGCGCGCGTTTCCGAGGCCGGTGCGCTTCTCCCAATGCACGATGCAGGCTTGTGCCGCCGCTGCCAAATCTGATCCAGCAGTTTTCAATGTGGTGTTGCCCATTGTGGCAAACCCCTCTGTGTCCGTGAACACACTCGAAGCAAAAAAGATTCTCGAAGCCGCCTTGCTGTCTGCCAGCACGCCATTGCCGGTGGGCGAATTGCGCAAACTGTTCGATGAGCAGGTCGGTGCCGATACCGTGCGCGCGCTGCTCGAACAATTGCGCGCCGATTGGAAAGACCGCCCGGTGGAACTGGTCGCGCTCTCGACCGGCTGGCGCTTTCACACGCGCGCGCAATACGCGGAATATCTGGTGCGGCTCAATCCTGACAAAGCGCCAAAGTATTCGCGCGCCGTGATGGAAACCCTTGCGATCATTGCGTACCGGCAACCGGTGACGCGCGGCGACATTGAAGAAATTCGCGGCGTCGCGGTCTCGCCGCAGATCATCAAAACGCTGGAAGATCGCTTCTGGATTGATGCCGTTGGGCATCGCGACGGGCCGGGCCGCCCGGCGTTGTTTGCCACCACCAAACTGTTCCTCGATGATCTTGGTTTGGTGTCGCTGGAGCAATTGCCCGCACTCGATGAAATGGAAAAAGTCATGGACCTCGCCGATGCAGCCTGACGACCAGCCTGACGACAATGGCCAGCCGGGCACCCCCGGTGGCGCTGGTGGTGGCAGCAGTAGCAGCGGCTCTGCCGCGCCTGCAACAGCGGGTGCGGCCGGCACTCAAAGTACCGGCGGCGGTGACGCCGCTCAAACGTCTTCGAGCCAAGCGGCAGGTGCACCGCCTGCCGGGCAGGACGAGGGCTTGGGCTCTTCCGAACAACCGGGGCAACCGCGCCGCCGCAGACCACGCAAGCGTGGCCGCGGTGGCCGCAGTGTGGGTAAACCGATGGCGGGAGGCGCTGGCGAGTTGACGCTGGACAGTGCGCAACCCGGCACTGCCAGCGCTGAGACCGGTGCGGCTGCGGCGGACGGAGCAGATGGGACGTCTGCAGGCGCGCCTGTGCGTGGGCAGGGGCGCGGGCAGGCGCGAGGCCAAGCGCGAGGCCAAGCGCGTGGTCAATCAGGCAAGCCGCGCGTACCTGGCGGCCAACGCCTGCCTGCTGGCCAGCCGGGGGAGCGCGCAATCAACCAGAGCAACCCGCGCAACCCTCGTGAGCTTCGTGGTAAAGGGCCGAAACGCGGCAAGGGGCCGCGCCCGGCATTGCCTTCGCCTTCGGCAGTTGCTGAAGTGAACGGTGTCGATTTCAAGCTGCAAAAATTGCTGGCTGAAGCCGGTCTCGGTTCGCGCCGCGATATGGAAGAGGCGATTGCCTCGGGGCGCGTTAGTGTCAACGGCAAAATCGCTGGTATCGGCACCCGCATCACGCGCCACGATGTGGTGCGAGTTGATGGCCAGACGATCAAGATCCGCACCGGGCGCGAGACGCCGGAAGTGCTGCTTTATCACAAGCCCGCTGGCGAGATCGTCAGCCATGATGACCCGGAAGGCCGCCCGAGCGTCTTCGCCCAGGTGCCGCCGCCGCAAGGCGGCAAGTGGCTTGCCGTAGGGCGCCTCGACTACAACACTGAGGGCTTGCTGATCCTGACCAATTCGGGGGATATGGCTAACCGCTTGATGCATCCGCGCTATGAGGTCGAGCGCGAATATTCGGTGCGTGTGGTCGGTGAACTCACTGACGAGCAAATGGATAGTTTGCTCGACGGCATTGAATTGGATGACGGCCCGGCGCGCTTCATGAAGCTCGAAGAAGGCGAATTTTCGGACGAGGGTGCCGGCACCAACCGCTGGTACCGCGTGATGATTCGCGAGGGGCGCAATCGCGAAGTGCGGCGCATGTTCGAGGCGGTCGGTGTGCTGGTGAGCCGTTTGATCCGCACGCGTTTTGGGCCAATCGCGCTGCCACGCGGCCTCGCGCGTGGGCAGAGCCGTCCCGCTACGCCGGATGAGCTTAAGGAGTTGATGCGTGGGGCGCCTGCGGGCCCGGCCAAGCCTGGGTTGGCGGGCATTACGCCGGGCGCCGGCCTGCACGGTGGCCGTCATGCTGCGTCCAATCTCGAAGGTCAGGGTCTGCTCGGTGCCGGGTTCGCCGGAGAAGAAGACTTGGACGATGAGGGGCCGCGCGCAGGGGATGTGGACGGCAATCAATTTAGCGCCGCGCCGCGCCGCGCCGCGCCAGGTACGCGTCCCAAAAATGGTGGTATTGGTGGTATTGGTGGTAGTGGTCAAGGTGCGCGTGTCAGGGGATCGGCAGCAGCGCCGGGTGGCAGGCGTGGCGTGGGCCGCGCCGCTGGTG
>JANNCZ010000426.1:0-1890 GCA_031387185.1 Burkholderiales bacterium | reverse complement strand
CCACCGGTACCGCCAGTGCCGTGTGGGCCGCTTGTACCTCTCCCGCTGTGCCGCTCATCGGCCTGCCTTCGCCTGCTCGCGAAAACCCCAGATGCCGCCGGGGCGGAAGATCATCAGCAGCACCATCGCCAGACCGTAAACGATTTGCTGAATCGAACCAATCTCCGTCTGCGGCAAGCCAGGCAGATAAGACAATGCGGCCGGCAGCAACAGAATGAGCACGGTGCCGGCGACCGGGCCAAACAGCGTCGCGGTGCCGCCGATGATGACCATCGCCATCAGATACACCGAGGTATCGAGCGTGAAGCTTTCAACGTTGACAAAGCTCAAATAAAACGCGTAGAGCGAGCCGGCCACTGCTGCCAGTGCCGACGACACCGCGACCGCCATGGTCTTGATGACCGCGACGTTTTTGCCGAAGGCCGATGCGGCAATCTCATCGTCGCGAATCGCCTTGAGGCTGCGGCCAAAACTGGAGCGCACCAGCGCGGCCACCACCAGCAGCACCAGCGCGAGGCAGATCAGGGAGAGCACAAGATATTGCGCCGGCGTGGTGATCTCGAATCCGGGAAAGCGCGCCGGCGGAATATTGGTGATGCCGCCAATGCCGCCGGTGAAGCCCTTCCACTCGGCAAACACCGTCATCGCCAGCATTTGCAAACCGAGTGATGCTGCCACAAAATATTCGCCGCGCACGCGCAGCGCCGGCAGCGCGAGCGCCAACGAGATGAGCGCCGACACCCCCATGCCGGCTGCGGTGGCGAGCAGAAACCCCGCGCCCAGTTTCATCGCCACCAGCGCGGCGGTATAGGCACCGATACCGAAGAACAGCGCATGCGCCATCGAAAAAATGCCGGCGTAGCCCAGCACAAAATTGAGCGTCACCGCGAGGATCGCGTTGATCGTGATCAGCACCGCGAGGTTGGTCAGGTAGGCGAGCATGGCGGCGTGGTGAGACGGTGGGGAGTGCCCGGTGTATGGAAAACGTGGCGTGCCGCGTCGCCGCAGTACCGCTACTTCGACCCAATCGCCCGGCCCATGAAGCCGGCCGGCCGGAAGATGATGAACGCAAACAAAATAATAAAGGTCACCGCCTCACTCCACTGCGGGTCAAGCTTCCACACCGCAAGACTCTCGGCCAGACCGAGCAACAAACCGCCACACGCCGCGCCCTTCAAGGACCCAATGCCGCCAACGATGGTGGCCGCAATGCTGATGAGCATGATGTGCGCGCCGATGCCGGGGTTGATGCCCTGCGACATCGCAGTCAGGGCTGCGGCCGGTACCACCAGCGCCGAGCCGAGGCCAAACGCGACTTGCGCGAGGCGCGTCGGCTCCAGTCCGAAGATGCGCACGAGATCGGGGTTGTCGGAGAGGGCGCGCAGGCCAGTACCCACTTGCGTGCGCGAAAGAAATAAATTGAGCGCGGCGAACAGCGCCACCGCGACCCCGATGGCCACACCCGCGATGGGCGCGACGAACAGGCCAGGTGCAATTTCGACCGCGCGCGACAACTCCACGGTGACCGTCTCAAAGCCGCGCCCGAACACCGTGCCCACCAGGTTTTGCACGATGATCTGGGTGCCGAACGAGGCGATGAACACAGTGAAGAACGCGCCTTCGTGACGCTGGATCGGCCGGTAAATCCAGCGCTCCATGAACACACCGAACACGATCACCACCAGCACCGCCAGCACGATGCCGCCGATCCAGTGCCACTTGAGCACGCTAACGCTCCACCAGAACAGATAGCCCGCCAGCGTAAATGCCGCGCCGTGCGCGACATGGAACACCTTGGTCGAGCCAAAGATCAGCGCAAAGCCCACCGCCGTGAGCGCGTAGATCGCGCCCAGTTGCAGGCCATTGATGAGCAGTTGGAGTAGCAGCATG
>JANNCZ010000417.1:0-2077 GCA_031387185.1 Burkholderiales bacterium | reverse complement strand
GACTTGGGGCAGGCGCATTGGGTTTTGACAGTGTCAGTGGCGGAATCGTGAAGGTGCTGGAGGTGGTGCCTGTTGCGGCAGGCTTCGTTGCGGGCGGGGGCGTGATCTCGACCGGCTTGATCTCCATCACGACAGGCTTGTCCTGTTGCGCCATTGCATTGGGAGGGAGCGCCACAACGGCGAACAGGGTCGACGCGGTCAGCGCGAGGCAGGTGAATGCCGGTAACAGCTTATATGGGCCACTTCGGCCCGATCTCGTGTTGCCCGTGCTTTTCGATTTCTGCATTTCTCCTCCTCCCGGATTGCTGGTCTTGAGTCAATGCGTACACGTGCATGGACTGTAAATAGGATACAGGATAATCACCCTCGTTCCCGTAGCATCAGCGCCAGGCGATGTGCGCCAACGCGTGATCACAGCTGGCGCAACACCGGCTCATCCGCCGCCGATGGTGCCGTCACGCCGGACGAAAAACTGATTTGGGCAGAATGCTATATTGCCGTCACAGAGGCATCCAGCGCACGCAGTTGCATGGGGCCCTGAGGGGGTACGAGCAGTCCGATCCACTGTGCTTATTGAGCCGGGATCGGTATGACTGCAACCAGCGTCGCCTTTCTTTTCAACGTAAAGCCATATGAGGCGCAAGATGACAACACAGGGATGGAAACTGGTGGAATTACTCAAGATCGCAGCGACGGCGATCTTCTTTGCAGCGTCATTGGCGATGACTGCGCACGCGCAGACTGAACCAGACGTTTGCTGGAAGCCCACGTATGCACGCGGTGCAGGCACGATTCCCGGTGAGTGCGGGCCGGGTGAGCAGCGCGAGGCGGGCCTGTGCTACAAGATTTGTCCGGCCGGCTTTGTGGGTGTGGCCGGGCAGTGCCACCAAGCGTGTCCGCAAGGATTCAAATCAACCGGCTTGCTTGACGCCACTTGCACCAAGCCCGATCGATTTAACCGCACCGCATTCCAACCGACGGCTGCCGGCACGGCGCAATGTAACGCCGAATCGCAAGGCCGCGGCTGCGAACAGATCGGCGGCGCATGGTTTGTCAAGCCGCCGCCCCAGTTCGTCTGCCAGGGTCCGCTCTGCCAGCAAACTTGCCCGGCCGGCATGACCGAGACCGCCAACGGGGCGGCCTGCCGCAAGCAGCCTGCCGTGGCCCGTGGTCTCGGCAACATTCCAAAGTGCGGCAGTGACTCGGTTGCGCAAGGCGGCTTGTGCTACAAAAACTGCAATTCAGGTTTTGGCGGCGCGGGGCCGGTGTGCTGGGGCCAGTGCCCGGCCACACACCCGGTCGATTGCGGCGGGATGTGCGGGACGAGCGCCAAGGACTGTGGCGGCGCGATTGCCAATCAGGTCATCTCCGTGCTCGATTTTGCCGCCACCAGCATCGAGGCGGTGGTGACCCTGGGTGGTTCGACGGCCGTCAGGACAGCAATCAACGCCGCTGAAAAGGCGGCGCAGGATGGCGCCGAAGCGGCGATCACTGCAGCGGCAAAAGCGACCCGCAACCTTGCTAAAAGCGTTACCCAAGAACAGTTGAAGAAAGAGTTGCTCAAGCAAATCGGAGAAATTGGTGTGAGCCTGACCCCGGATCAGGTTTCTAACCTCACTGCCATGACGGCCGGCGAAAAATTTGACTTCACCTCGCTGGACCCGACCGGTATTGGCGCGATTGTGGCGGCGTTCAACAAGCCTGTCTGCGAAATGCCTCCGAACAGCAACCAACCCGTCAAGGCGAATCCCAAGCTCGCTGGCCAGGTCGTCAAACATGCGCCAGGGGAGCCCCAAGGCGTTTACATTGTGGGAGTCGACGGCATCAAGCACCGGATTTGGGATCAGATGTTGGCCAATCGAAACGAGCCATACACCACAGTGTTGCGAACCTGCGGCCTGATTGGCCCGGGAGACATGTTTACGGATGGCACTTATCGGATCTGGCCGGCGCGCGAGATTGGCGGAGCCGGCTTGCAGGAGGCGACTGTTGCGGCCGCCGTGCCAAGAGGAAAGCCTCTAGACAATGGCGAGTGCCAAGCGGTGGCGACGCAGCTAAAAACGGTGGGGAAATGGAA
>JANNCZ010000388.1:0-2262 GCA_031387185.1 Burkholderiales bacterium | reverse complement strand
ATTTCCGGATGCACGAGGGCATCGTGAAACACGATGTTGGCCTGCTCCAGCAGCCGTGCGGCGCGCAGGGTGAGCAGGTCGGGTGCGCCGGGGCCGGCGCCGACAAGGTAGACCGTGCCGGTCGTGGTGTGAATGCGATCATTCATGAATCATCCCCGCTGCGACAGTGTGATGGGTGACCTCATCAATGACGATGAAGCCGCCGGTGGCGCGATTATCGCGGTACGCATCGAACGCCACGGTTTGCTGCGTCTTGACGCGCGCCAGGCCAATGTCATTGAGCTTGAGTGTGTCCGCAGGATGGCGCGCACCGGTCTGCACATCCAGTCGCGCATCGAGGCTGGTGAATTTTGTGGCCACCGTGCGGGTGCCGAGTTTAATCAGGTATTTGCGCGACAGGTCGAGCGCCTCGGCGTCCATCCAGCACAGCACGGCGGAAAATGTATTGGCTGCGAGTGGTGCCGCCGTGGCGCAAGCTATCAGGTCGCCGCGTGAAATGTCGATGTCGTCGTCGAGCAGCAGGGTGACGGACGCCGGCGCCTGCGCGCTTGCACGCGACTGCAACTCGCCACGTTCGAACACCACGATGTCGCGGACGCGGCTGGTGCGGCCTTGCGGCGCGATGCTGACAGTGTCGCCCACCCGCACACGGCCCGATTCGATGCGCCCCTGATACCCGCGAAAGTCGTGCAGCGCAAGCGAGGCCGCCTGCTGCGGGCGGCTGACCAGTTGCACCGGAAAGCGGAACGGCTCCTCAGTGAGGCTGGCCGAGACATCAACCGATTCGAGCAGATCGAGCAGCGTGGTGCCCGTATACCAGCGCATGTTGCGTGAAGCATCAACCACGTTGTCGCCAAGCAGGGCCGAGAGCGGGATGGCTTGCACCGCCGGTGCGCTGCCCGGCAAGTCCGGATTGGCGATGAAGGCGTCAAATTCGGCGGCGATGCGCGTGAACACGTCTTGCGCGTAGTCCACCAGATCCATCTTGTTGACCGCCAGCACCAGATGACGAATGCCGAGCAGGCGCGCGATCAAGGCGTGGCGGCGCGATTGCGTGGACAAACCATTGCGCGCATCGACCAGCACGATGGCGAGGTCGGCGGTGGACGCGCCAGTCACCATGTTGCGCGTGTACTGCTCGTGACCGGGCGTGTCGGCGATGATGAACTTGCGTTTGGGGGTGGCGAAGTAGCGGTAGGCCACGTCGATGGTGATGCCTTGCTCGCGCTCGGCGATGAGACCGTCGGTGAGCAGGGACAGATCGACCTGGCTGGATGCCACTGCACCGGGCGCGCGGCCGAGGCGCCTGGAGGCGCGCTCCACCTGGGCGAGCTGATCGGCAAAAATCGACTTGGAGTCGTACAGCAGACGCCCGATCAGTGTGCTCTTGCCGTCATCGACGCTGCCGGCGGTGGAAAAGCGCAGCAGGCCGCCAGCGGCGGAACCGGGGGCGGGCGCCGACGCTGGCAACGCCGCTGGCACGGTCGCCGACAACGCCGCTGACACCGGCACCGCCGCCGGCGCAAGGAGCTTGGCTGTAGCGTTCATCAAAAGTAGCCTTCTTTCTTGCGCAGTTCCATCGCGGCTTCAGAGGTCTGGTCGTCCATGCGCGTCGCGCCACGCTCGGTGATGCGCGTGGCGGCGGTTTCGACAATGATTTCCTCGACGGTGCGGGCGGGCGACTCAACCGGCGCGGTGCAAGTCATGTCGCCGACGGTGCGAAAGCGCACCGTGAGGGTCTCAACCGCTTCTCCGGCGGCAGGCTGCACCAGATGCGATACCGGCAGGATGCCATTGGGCTTGCGGATGACTTGCCTGTCGTGGGCAAAGTAGATGGATGGCACCGCCAGTTGCTCGCGCGCGATGTATTGCCAGACGTCGAGTTCGGTCCAGTTCGAGATCGGAAACACGCGCATGTGTTCCCCTTTGTGAACCCGCGTGTTGTAAATGTCCCAGAGTTCGGGGCGCTGATTCTTTGGATCCCATTGGCCGAATTCGTCGCGGAAGGAAAAAATGCGTTCCTTGGCGCGCGCTTTTTCTTCATCGCGGCGCGCCCCGCCGAAGCAGGCGTCAAAGCCGAATTCTGCGATGGCGTCGAGCAGGGTGACGCTCTGATGGCGGTTGCGCGACTCAGCGGCAGATTTGAGGCGCACCCGCCCTGATTGGATCGAGTCTTCCACCGAGCGCACGATCAGGTCTTCGCCCAGTTCGGCCGCGCGCGCATCGCGGAAGGCGATGACTTCGGGGAAGTTGTGGCCGGTG
>JANNCZ010000386.1:0-19249 GCA_031387185.1 Burkholderiales bacterium | reverse complement strand
ATCGAGAAACTTTGCCAGTTGATGACGGCGCCGGGGGTGTTGGTGATGGTGAGGGTGTTGCCGGCCGCGTTGAAGGTGGCCTGGCCGTTGACGACTTGGGGGGCGACCGGGTTGGCGAACGCGCCGCCGCTGCCAACGGTAAGGCCGGCGGCGAGACTGCCGAACGCGCTGGCGACCGCGAGAGCCTGGAGCTTGAGGCGCGTGGTCAGCGCGGGCACCGCAGGAAAACCCGGCGTGCCACTGTTGCCGCCGGGAGTGCGGCTGGTGGCGCCTGCAGCGCTGGTGCGCACTGCGGTTCGGGAAGGAGGTCGTCGGGTCATGGCACTGCTCCTGAAACTCGATGCCGGGCTGCGCCACTGGCGGGGCGCAGCCCGGATATGACATTGTCATAAACGTTCATGGAATCAAACGTTTATGCTCGCGTGATTGTCGTTGACTTGAGACATTTCCGCCAGCGCGGCTGGGTGGATAAGCGTGAAATATGTCACACCCCCGGCAAAAAAAGCTCACGCGGGCCGTAATGTGACGTTTTACTACGTAATTGCGGACACGGCATCGCCCGCAAACCCTTGGTGGATGCAGTTCTTGTGGCACTGCCGCCGCTGCGCCTTGGTGGGTGCGCGTGTCCGGCTGGTGAGCGAGCAATAGCCAGGCGTGAACACAGGGGCCAGCTGTGGATGCGGCCGGCGCGTCAGTAGGTAAGCGAGAGCGCAAAATGCCCGCGGGCGTCGCCCTTGATCTGGCTCGACGTGGCATTCATCACGCGCACATCGGTGACCTGCGCATAGTCAGCCTTAAAGCTCAGATTTTTGCCGAGGTTGAAGCGCACACCGAGGCCGACGCTGGCAATCGCGAGGCGCTGGTCGGCGTCGCCTGGCAGGCGGAAGTTGTAGCCGCGCGCCAGGTCATAAAACACCACCATGCGCAGGTTGGAGCCGGCCAGCACTTTGTCGCCCCAGTCCGGGCCGTAGAGCTCGACGTTGCCAGTGTAGCCGCGGTCACGCGCGAATTCGCGCTCCTGAAAGCCGCGCACTGCCGTCGAGCCGGCCAGGCCGAAGTGTTCCTGCGCGATCAACGCCTGCGGCGCCCACTGCCCCGAGATGCCGGCGCGCAATTGCAGGTCTGCGGGCAGCACGGCGGCGTGTGAGAGGCTCGCCTTGAAGACGGTGAAATTGGCGTTGGCCCCGCCCTGCGCAGCACCAGCCGTGGCGGGGCGCACCGCCTTGAAGTTGCGGTCCGCACCGTTTTGTCCCCACGCCCAGTTGGTGGCAGCGCTCACTGAAAAACTGGTTTGCGCGCCAACACCCGCCCAACCGCCGCTATAGGTGACCGAGAACGGGTGGATCGTCACGGGGAAGGCCGCCGGGCCGCAACCGGCTGCACCAAAGGTGCCGAGCGCGCAGGCGTTTTCAAACGCTTTGTAGTCGAACGCGTAGGTCAGTTGATGGGTGAATTCACCCTGGCGCGGCAAATACCGGTTGAAACGCAGACCAAAAATATTGCCGGTGCCGGTGAAACTCAACGGCCCGGCCACCGTAGACGTGGTGCCGGAGCTGACCGACGACTTGGCGTAGAACGCGTCAATCGAACCGTTCAAACGGTAGAGCGGCACGCGATAACTCAGGCTGTAAATCGACACCTGGCTCGGCTTCTCGACCGAGGTGGTGTACTGCGCCGTCATAACGTGGTCAGCATCAAACAAATTGGCGTGCTGGAAGCCGATCGACAGCCGGTGCAGGCCGGTCGCGTTGCTGCCGGTGTTGTCGACGCTGGAGATGAATTTTTTCGGGTTGGAGTCAGACACTGTGACGGTGGCGTTGACTTCGTCTTCCTTCTCGCCGACCCCGAGCACCACATCGACCTGGCGCGCCGGATTTTCGTTGGCGACACGCACATTGGCGGCAATTTCACGCGCGTTCGGCGTGCCGCGCAGCTTGAGCGATGGCAACGCAGCGAGGATATTGGCGTCGCTGAAAAATGCGTGGCCTTCGAGCTTGATGTTGGCGATCTTGGCTTCTATGACCTCAAGTTTCACGCTGCCGGTGTCAAGCGTTTGCTCGGGGACAAACACCTGCACCGCCGAAAAGCCGCGGCTGCGGTATGCCCCTTCGAGCGCTTCGAGGGCTTTTTGCACATCGCCGTAGACACGCTTGTCGCCGGTGAACGGCGCAACCAAGCGCACGACTTCGTCCTGCGGCAGGAGGGTATTGCCAGTGACCGCGAACGACTTGATGCTGAAGGTTTCTTCCTGCGGGGCAGCGGCGGCCGGCTGGGCTGCGGGTGCGGGAGCAAGCGGTGCTGCAGGCGTGACGCCGGGAGCGGCCTGGGCTGGGGCTTGCGCCTGCGCCCACGCAGCCGGTGCCGCGACCACAGCAATCACTGCCAAAATGCCAGCCAGCAGGGTTAGACGTGCGTGCATGAAAAGGATCCCGGATTTTTCTTGAAGCCGGCTTTTTACGGGCGCCGGCTGCCGTTCTTGCTGCTTCTTGCTGCCAATTGCCGCTGCTAATTGCGGCGACCCGCAAGTACCAACAGGTACAGGCACAAACAAGGTAAAGAAGGTAGAGGTAGGCACAAACCGGCGGCAACCTTTAGCCCACAAAGAGTTTACCCGACATAAAGCATAACGCGTCCACCACCACCTATGGTAGCAAGCCACGTGATTTCCCCTTGATATCGGACGCTGCTGCTACAATATGTGGTAACCATGCAACATGCGCGTGCAGCGTGCAAAAGCGTGCAGTTTGCGCACCGCTTCTGCCCGCTCACGTTGCTCGCCAGCCCACCGCCTCCATCCCGCCGCCGCCATGTTCAGCTACGCACACACCCTCGCTCAGGCCGACCCCGAACTCAACGCCGCCATCGTCGCAGAAACGCGCCGTCAGGAAGAGCACATCGAGCTGATTGCCTCGGAGAACTACACCTCGCCCGCCGTGCTCGCGGCGCAAGGCTCGCAGCTCACCAACAAATACGCCGAGGGTTACCCCGGCAAGCGCTATTACGGCGGCTGTGAATTCGTCGACATCGCCGAGCAACTGGCAATCGACCGGGTCAAAAAATTGTTCGGCGCCGAGGCTGCCAACGTGCAGCCGCATGCTGGCGCGCAGGCCAACGAAGCGGTGTTCCTCGCTTTCCTCAAACCAGGCGACACCATCATGGGCATGAGCCTCGCCGAAGGCGGCCACCTCACGCATGGCATGGCGCTCAACATGAGCGGCAAGTGGTTCAACGTGGTGTCCTACGGCCTCGACGCGAACGAAGCGATTGACTACGAGGCGATGGAACGAAAAGCTCGTGAGTCGAAACCCAAGCTCATCATCGCCGGTGCCTCGGCCTATGCGCTGCGTATCGATTTCGAACGTTTTGCGCGCGTGGCCAGGGAAGTGGGCGCGATCTTCATGGTTGATATGGCGCACTACGCGGGCCTGATTGCGGCAGGCGAATACCCGAACCCGGTGCCGCATGCCGACATCGTCACCTCGACCACGCACAAGACCCTGCGCGGGCCACGCGGCGGTGTGATCTTGATGAAGGCAGCACACGAGAAGGCGATCAACTCGGCGATCTTCCCCGGCCTGCAAGGCGGGCCGCTGATGCACGCGATTGCTGCCAAGGCAGTGGCGTTTGGTGAAGCGCTCAAGCCCGAATTCAAAACTTATCAGCAGCAGGTGCGCAAGAACGCGGACGCGATGGTGGCAGCGCTGATCGCGCGCGGCATGCGCATCGTCTCGGGGCGCACCGAATCTCATCTGATGCTGGTCGATTTGCGCGCCAAAAAAGTCACTGGCAAACTCGCCGAGACCGCGCTCGACAAGGCGCATATCACGGTCAACAAAAACGCGATTCCGAACGATCCGGAAAAGCCGATGGTGACCTCGGGCATCCGTCTTGGTTCGCCGGCGATGACGACGCGCGGCTTCAAGGAGACGGAAGCGGTGCAGGTCGCCAACCTCGTCGTTGATGTGCTCGACGCACCGGAAGACGAGGCCAACCTTGCGCGTGTGCGCGGCAAGGTTGCGGTGTTGTGCAACCAGTTCCCGGTCTACGGGGTTTGACGTGCCCAGGTGCCTTTTCGCATTGAAATCGACTGGCTCCGCCAGCGATTTCGATCACATCGGAGCCGGTCAAAAGTAGATTTTTACTTTTGACCGAATACATTATGAAATGCCCGTTCTGCCCAGACTCTGACACCGCCGTGGTTGACAGCCGCGAGGCGGACGAAGGCGCGGTGATCCGCCGCCGCCGCCGCTGCCTCGCCTGCGACAAGCGCTTCACCACCTACGAGCGGGTCGAGTTGCGCATGCCGGTGCTGGTGAAAAAGAACGGCGCGCGCGTCGATTACGACCGCGAAAAACTGCGCGCTTCATTCAAACTTGCATTGCGCAAGCGCGATGTGTCGTCCGACAAAGTCGATGACGCGATCCTGCGCGTGGAAGAAAAACTGATTGGCACCGCGGAGCGCGAAGTCTCGACGCACCGCTTGGGTGAGCTGGTGATGCGCGAGTTGAAAAAACTCGACAAAATCGCCTACATCCGTTTCGCCTCGGTATATCGCAACTTTGCCGACCCGGAAGAATTTGAAGACGTGGTCGCCGAGCTCAATCCGCAGCGCAAAGGCCGCAAATAAGCGCCTCGTTTGGCGATTGATGCGCTGCGCGCCCACGGCCCTTTTTTTGACACGCACTGTTTGCGACCATGTTCACGCCGCTTGACCAAACCTACATGCGGCGCGCGCTCGATCTGGCCGAGCGCGGCCTTTACACCACGACACCGAATCCGCGCGTGGGTGCCGTGGTGGTCAAGGACAACCGCGTCATCGGCGAAGGCTGGCATCAGGTCGCGGGTGAGCCGCATGCGGAAGTCAACGCGATTCGCGACGCAAAACAAAAAAGTGGCGACACCGCCGTCAAGGGCGCAGCCGTCTATGTAACGCTGGAGCCATGCAGTCATCACGGCCGCACGCCGCCGTGCGCTGACCTGCTCGTCAATGAAGGCATCACGCGCGTGGTCGCGGCGATGGAAGACCCAAACCCAAAAGTGGCGGGGCAAGGTTTCGCGACCTTGCGCGCCGCCGGCATCGACGTGCGCGTCGGCCTGCTGGAGTCCGAGGCACGCGAACTGAACGTTGGCTTCATCGCGCGCATGACGCGCGGCCTGCCGTGGGTGCGTCTGAAAGTCGCGGCCAGCCTCGACGGCAAAACCGCACTGACCAATGGCAAGAGCCAGTGGATCACCGGCCCTGAAGCGCGCAAGGATGGCCACGCCTATCGCGCGCGCGCCTGCGCCATTCTCACCGGCATCGGCACGGTGATGGAAGACAACCCGCAACTGACCGTGCGCGAAGTCACGACGCCGCGCCAGCCCTTGAAAGTGATTGTCGACAGCAATCTGCAGATCGCGCTTGACGCGAAAATATTGCAGGAAGGCAAGGTGCTGATGGTGCATGCGGGCGGCAGCGATGATGCCGTAAAAGCCTTGGTGGGAGCGGGTCTTGAGGTTTTATCTCTGCCCAATTCTGCTGGAAAGGTGGATCTGCCGGCATTGATGAAAACACTCGCGCAGCGCAACCTGAACGAAGTCCACGTCGAGTCGGGATTCAAACTCAATGGTTCGCTGCTGCGTGAAAATTGCGTCGATGAATTATTGATTTATTTCGCGGCGAGCTTCATCGGACACAGCGGCCAGGGCATGTTCAACCTGCCCGAATTGACTGATCTCGAGGAGCGCCGCAAAGTGCGGATACATCGTGTCAATCAGTTGGGTGCCGACCTGCGCCTGATCGCGCGCCTTGATTGATGAGAGCGTTGATGAAAGCGTTGATGAAACCGCGAAAAGCCATTTTCGATTGCGGCGCACGGATACCTTTCGCTGCGCGCAGCGAGACGTGGCGCGGTTTGGCGGCGCAACGCAGATCCCGGTAGAGACTTTACAAAGGAATCGATCACCATGTTCACCGGCATCGTCGCAGCAGTCGGGCGCATCGAAACAGTCACCTCGCTCGGCGGCGCGGAGTCCGGCGTGCGTCTGGCCATCCACGCCGGCACGCTCGGGCTGGACGATGTTGGGATCGGCGATTCGATTGCGGTTCAGGGTGCGTGCATGACCGTGATCGCAAAGCGCGATGCGACCTTTGACGTTGAGGTGTCGCGCGAAAGCTTGCGCCTCACAGCCGGTCTGGGTGAGCCAGGCGAAGTCAATCTGGAAAAAGCTTTGCGCGCGAATGACCGTCTTGGCGGTCATCTCGTCTCTGGCCACGTTGATGGCTTGGGCGAAGTGATGCGCTTTGCGCCAGCAGGAGAGTCGTACGAACTGGTGATCCGCGCATCGCGTGAACTGGCAAAGTTTCTCGCCTATAAGGGGTCGATCACCGTCAATGGTGTGAGCCTGACCGTGAACTCGGTTGTTGATGTGATGGCAGCGGCAAAGCAAGGTTTGGCAACGACAGAGTCAGGCTCAGCGGTTGGTGCCGAGATCAGCATCAACCTGATCCCGCACACCATTGCTGTCACCACGCTGCGTCATCTCGCTGCGGGGCACTGCGTCAATCTCGAAATCGACTTGATCGCGCGCTATGTCGAGAGGATGTTGACTGCCAAGTGAGTGACGCTGTCTCTGCGGCGCCTGTGCGCACTGCCCCCTCTGCCCCCTCTGCCGCCATCCATTCGCCCGCCGCCGTCAAATGGTCACTGTTCGCCGCCATCGCGATGATGGTGGTGTGGGGCAGCAATTTCGCGGTAACCAAAACCATTCTCGCGCACACCGGCGTGATGGTGTTTTTGTTTTTGCGATTTGTCTGGCTACCGGTGCTCGGCTTTGCGCTGCTGGCGTGGGTCTATCGCGGCCGCTGGCGCGAGGCGGTGCCGGCGCGTGCTGACTGGCCGCGCTTCGCGGCCTGCGGCCTGATCGGCCACACGGTGCATGTCGGCGTGGTGCACTGGGGCATGAATCTCTCAACGGCATTTTCCAGCGCGCTGGTGCTCACCAGCGGGCCGCTCTTTACCTTGCTCATCCTCGCGGCACTCGGTGCAGAAAAATTGCATCGCCCGCAAGTGCTCGGCACGCTCGCGGCGTTCCTCG
This sequence comes from Burkholderiales bacterium, assembly GCA_031387185.1. Lineage (GTDB taxonomy): Bacteria > Pseudomonadota > Gammaproteobacteria > Burkholderiales > JAEUOS01 > CANJDH01. The sequence goes on along the minus strand of JANNCZ010000386.1, from coordinate 12,172 downwards.
GCATCGTGATTTTTTTGTCCGACAAGTTCGCCGCCGGTCTCGCGCGCGCCGGTGCCGGTGATCTGGTGCTGCTGTCCGCAGCGTTCCTGTTTTCGCTCTACACCATCATCGCGCGCCCGCTCACTGCGCGCTACGGCCCGGTGATTTTGCTCGCGTGGACACTCCTTTGCGGCGCGCCGTGGCTGTTCGTGATGTCTCTTCCGGCTGCATTGGCATTCGACTTCTCCGCCCTGCCCATGCGCGTCTGGCTGCTGATTGCCTGGTCCTGCACCGTGTCAGCATTTCTCGGCTGGATGGTGTGGGCCTGGGTCAATCAGGTGCGCGGTGCCGCCAGGAGCGCGCCACTGCAATATTTGATGCCACCGGTCGCAGCGCTGGTGTCGTGGCTGTGGCTGGACGAGTCGTTTACGTGGATCAAGATCTCCGGCGCATTCATCGTGATGGCGGGCGTTGCCTATGCGCAGTTCGGCGGACGCCATGTTGAGGTGGCAGAAAAACAGGCCGATGCTGCGTAACCAACAGGCGCGCCAAGCGCTTCAAAAATCGCGGCGAGCCGCGCCAGACGCACGGGCTTGGGCAGAATGTCCGTAGCGCCGCAGGCCATGCAGCGCGCGATGTCTTCGGGCGCTTCAAGCGAAGACTGGAACACAATCGGCACAGCGCGCAAGCGGTCTTGCGCTCGCAGGCGCACGGCGAGTTCCCAACCGTCAATGTCGGGCATCATCACATCGAGCAGCATGACGTCGGGGCGCTCCACGGCGCATACATTGAGGATGCGCGCAATGTCCATAACGACGGGGCGATGCGAATCTTGAGTGCGGCTTTGCAGCATTCGGCAAACTCGCCTCGCCAGCCTTCACCGGCAGTGCGGGCCGCATCACCATCCCGCGATCGAAGCACCCTTCGCACGCCGCCAATCAAGTCACCGCACACCACACTCCGCGCATCACCCCGCACACCGGCTGGCACATCGAGGTTGAAGGACAATACGGCTTCTCATTTCGTCCACCGCGTCTCGCGCGCGTTTGGCATCCCCTTTATCCATTTCCGCCATGAATGCCACCCAACAACTTCATCAACTCGGCCAGCGCCTCTGGCTCGACAACATCACCCGCACCCTGCTCGCTGGCGGCACGCTGGCGCGCTACATTCGCGAACTGTCGGTAACCGGCCTGACGTCCAACCCGGCCATCTTCGAGCAGGCGATCAAACACAGCACCGCCTACGATGCGGCAATTCGTGCGCGCTGGCCCACCGCGACCAGTGCCGAAGAAGTGTTTTTCGATCTGGCGCTGGAAGACCTCAAGCAAGCAGCGGCGCTGTTTCGCCCTCTGCACACAGCGAGCGACGGAGCCGACGGCTGGGTCTCGCTCGAAGTCTCACCCCTGCTGGCACGCGACGCGGCAGGCACGGTGGCCTCTGCCCGGCAACTGCATGCGCGCGCGCAAAGCCCCAATCTGTTCATCAAGATCCCGGGCTCGGTGGCAGGCGCGCAGGCCATAGAAGACACGATTTTTGCCGGCATCCCGGTCAACGTCACCTTGCTGTTCTCGCGCGCACACTATGCCGCCGCAGCAGAGGCCTATGTGCGCGGACTTGAGCGCCGCGCTGCGGCAGGGCTCGATCTCAACGTCGCCTCGGTCGCGTCAATGTTCGTCAGCCGCTGGGACGCCGCCGTGGGCGCGAAAGTGCCGCACGACCTGAACAACAAACTGGGCGTAGCGATTGCCGCAAGCACGTGGCACGCTCATCAGGCGCTGCTCGCCTCACCACGCTGGCAGGCACTCGCCGCCGCAGGTGCGCGGCCCCAGCGTCTCCTGTGGGCCAGCACCGGCACCAAGGATCCCGCCATTTCCCCGTCCTACTACGTCGAAGCGCTCGCATTGGCCGGTACCATCAACACCCTGCCCGAGAAAACCCTGCTCGCGTTCGCCGCAGAGGGCACGGCACGCGCAACGATGCTGCCATCCGCGACAGACAACACCGCCCTGCTCGATCGCTTCCGCCAAGCCGGCATCGACACCGAAGCGCTGGCCGCAGAGCTTCAGCATGCAGGGATTGATGCCTTCGCCAAGTCGTGGGCGTCGTTGATGGAATGCATCACGGCGAAGCGCTGACGTGAGACTGCGCCAGGTGCGCGCGGTGCCTGCGTGTGACCAGCCTTTCAATCAGTGTCGGCACTTTGCCCTGATAGGCGCTCCCATCAACGGTTCTGGCGGGCGCACGCTGAAGAGCCTCTCCCACCAACACTTCTGGGGCTTTGCGCGAAAATTATGCGTTAGTACAACCTGCATCCGAATTGTTATGATTCGGTGTGCGGCTGGCCTTGGCGCATTGATAACTGTATTTAATTTCAGTTAAAATGAATGCCAAACATTCAAAGTGGGAATGCGTATGGCCCTGCGGTCAGCGCAGTCCATATCAGTTGCAGCCGGTTATTGCATTGGTTCGCCAAAAAAAATTGTGAGCCGCCAAATGGTCAAAATGATTAACAGCCTTGCCACGAAACCCAAGTCCACCGAATCTTCGGCACGTCCGATCCGGGTCGCTGCGTTTTTCGCCGGGGCTGGCGGTCTGGATTTGGGTTTTGATCAGGCGGGTTTTGACATCGTCTATGCAACCGACATCGATGCTTGGTGCGTGAAAACTCTCCGCGCCAATTCGGGTAAGTGTCTCGTGTCGACACCGAAAGTCGTTGGAGCGGACATCACAAAATTGCAGAAACCGGATTTGCCAACGGGTATTGATTTTGTGATTGGCGGTCCGCCTTGCCAATCGTTTTCTGCATCAGGACGGCGCGCCGGCGGTGCTTCGGGTACGCTGGATCAACGCGGCACACTCTTTGAAGCCTACTGCCGGGTGTTGGGTTGGCTCAAACCCAAAGGTTTTCTGTTTGAAAATGTGCGCGGAATTTTGGCGACCAATGGCGGGCGTGATTGGGTGCAGATTCAGGATGCTTTTAAGGCACTGGGCTATCACATCAGCTTTCGCGTGCTTGATGCACTTGACTATGGCGCAGCCCAGCAGCGCGAGCGTTTGTTTTTGATCGGTCATCTGATTGACGAGGCGATGCTTTTTCCGGAACCGCTGTTTGGTCCGGATTCGGCGGAGCAAACGCCGCACATCTCCGCCGGTGACGCATTGGCGGGCATTGCTGAAACCGAAGACATCGAATCACTTCATTTGCGCACCGGGAAGTACGCACATCTGCTTCCCCTTGTTCCTGCGGGCAGCAATTACCTTCATTTCACGGCGAAACGCGGCTACCCGGAGCCGGTGTTCGCCTATCGCTCGCGCTTTTCCGATTTTCTGTACAAGGCCAATCCGGACACGCCTATCAAAACTCTGATTGCGCGGCCAGGGAAGTACACCGGGCCGTTTCATTGGGACAATCGCCGCTTCACGGTCGCCGAGTACCAGCGCTTGCAGGGCTTCCCTGACGCTTACCGATTCGCCGGCAGCCGGGATGACGCGATCCGGCAGATCGGCAACTCGGTCAATCCAAAGATTGCCTGCGTGCTTGCAAAGGCCATCGCCCAGCAAATGTTCAACCTGGATCATGGCTGCCGCTTGTTGCCTTTGTCCAAAACGTTGTCATTCGACAAGCGCAAAGGCGACAAAGCGCAGCGCACCCGCGCGTTGCATGCAAAGGTTCGGCTGTCCGGGCATGATGTTTCCGCCGCGTTCCGCTTCGCTGACTACGAGTCGGTCACGCTCCCCAACGGCTTCGAAAGTGACAAAGCCAATACCAAGGTCACGGTTGATCAGACTCATGTAAAAATTCAAGTGCACAGCGATACCAGCCGAAAACTATTTGCCCGGATGCGTCTCGAAATCGAAGGAACGGAACCCAGTCTGTTTGAGATGGAGGGAGTGCCGGCAGCGCGAATCGACGTGAGTGTTTACGGCGAGTCAGAGTTCGCGGTGCAAACCATGTGGAACGCAGTCGATGACTGGGTAATACGGTCCAGCAACTTCCATTCGCTGTTTGAACTCTACGGACACTTCACTGAGCCACATCCGATTTTCAGGATTGCCGAGTTCAAAACATTTTCCGAACTTCCGATTGCTCAATTCGCGAAACACTGTGCAGATTTTGGCAATTGTTCACGCCATTTGCCGCGCGACCATCTCACAAAATTGTTCGGGCTCTCGTTCAGGAAATCAAATTTCCTCGATTTGGTGGAGACTCTGCGAAGCTACCGGTACGACATCCGTTGTGTTGAAACCAACGTCGCCATGCCGCCCGGCAAGTACATGGTGGCGTATCCATTTGCGTTACCCAGCCGGAAGCAAATGAATTTCTCGGTGCAGCGCAATAGACCTGCTCGCGCCTTCCCTGATCAGAATCCACGCATTGCGGCGTAGGTGCAAACATGTCCACCGAAATTGACATCGCGCACCAAATACAGCACGTCCTCGACAGTGCGCTTGAGACCGCCGAGAAGGATTTCGCCGCCGGGATAAAGCCAGCGTACAAAATCAGCGAGCGCATGCGCACTGCGATTGAAGATTTGTCGGCAAAATCAGAAAAGGCCTCGACCGGGTTTACCAACGTCATGACATCAGTGTCGATCAAGGCGGCCCAGCCGAAAATTGACATTCGATACCATCAGGTGCAGATACAGGATCAAACCAAACACCCGGCCGGGTTTAATTTCCGCAGCATCTCCGAAAAGACCATTTATCCGTGGCTTTCGAAGAACGAATTCAACGGGGCGAAATCGGGTTGGCAAACACGGACGTTCGAGCGGCCCAAGCCCTACTCGATGCAGTACGACGAAAACATTGGCGATATCAAAGAGAGCTTCCTCGCGATTTACGATGAACTGGAAGTGCAGCGCACACCGGCAACTGAATCTCTCAAATTACTTGTGTACCTTCAAGTCCAGTTTCGGTCACTCAAGCAAATCAAGATTGCAGAACCCAAAGCAAAAGACATCTACCTCATTACCGGCATGCTCCGTGAGCATTTTTTCGGCACATACAAATCGAAAGGCGCGTCACGGCTGCCAGTGCTCGCGTTTCATGCCATTTACAGCGTACTGATCCCGGAGATGCGCCGTTTCGAGGGCAAGCAGCTGCGCCCCTTGCAAGAACACTCTGCCGCCGATTCTCAAACCGGCGCTGTAGGAGATGTGGAAGTGGTGGATTCTGCCGGTGAAGTGTTTGAAGCGTTGGAAATCAAGCATGGCATTGAGATCACCGCAAAAGTGCTCAACGACGTCAAGCGCAAGCTGATGGATCGCAAGGTCGACCGCTATTACGTGTTAACCACCCACGCCAACTGCCGCCCGGACGGCTTGGCCGATATGCTGACCCAAATTCAATCCCGGCTTGGATGCCAGGTCATCGTGAACGGGGTTTTGCCATCGCTGGGGTACTACCTGCGACTGCTTGCGGACCCGTCCAGTTTTTTCCCGGCGTATGCAGCCCTGCTGAAGATCGATAAAGCAATTGCGTTTGAGCACCGGGAAGCGTGGAACAAGATCGCAACCGGCTCCTAAAATGCCGCTGTCCCACTGATCCTTGCAGCCATGCCCCGAAAATCTGCATCCATCAGGGGTTTTGGTTGGCACACCTTCTAGAACGGCTCTCACCAAAGCTTTGAGACGTGGCAGTGCATGCCATAAGAGCCGCTCCTACCAGTGGTTTACAGGCCTATGCCGCCAGAACGTCCAGTCCATGCGCCTCTGCGGGCATTCGTTGAAGCGGTATTGCGGTTCACGTGTGATGTCTCGCCATACACAATTTTCAGGAGGCTGTGATGAAGACGATTTCAGTGTGGCTTAACGACACCGAGCTGGAGGTGCTGTCCCGGTTGAGTGAACAACTGGGCGAGTCACGCTCGCAGGTTGTGAAACGCAGCATCAGCGCCCTGGCGGAGCAGAAACTGCAAGGAACATCACCCCATGTGCTGGCTGAGCGGATAGGGCTAATCGGATTGTTCAGTGGACCGGCGAATTTGTCGGAAAACGTGGCCCGGCAAGTGAGGAGCAATTTGCGCTCCGAATCTGCTCGCCGCCGATAGCGTTCCGCCAATAGCAGTGGCACTGCGCGCACTGCATAGCGCATCTCGCCAAGCGGCTGCACTCCCAGATCAACGCCACGCCGCCCTCAGCATGGCGACGCCGTGTGCGCCGGCCTGCCATGCAACTGGATAGAGATGGCTTTCGTCCATGCCGCCAATCGCATAGACCGGAATCGCGCTGCTGCCAGCGATGCCGGCAAATCCGTCCCAGCCAATGCCCGCTGCACCTGGATGGCTCGCAGTAGGTAGCACCGCACCGAGTACCGCGAAGTCGCAACCGATGTGCGCTGCATGGTCAAGTTCGGCGCGCGTATGCACGGAAGCGCCGGCCAGCGCGACGTCCGGACGCGTTTGCGTTTGCATCAGTTGCTGCGCGTTGAGATGCACGCCATCCGCACCTGCGGCCTGCGCCAGACCCGCATCACCATTGATAAGGCAACGTGCGCCGTGTGCATGGCAGCGCGTGACGACGGCTTGTGCGAAGTGGCGCAAAGATTCGGCAGCCATATCCTTTTCACGCACCTGCACCAGCCGCAAACCCTTGGTGAGAGCGGCTTCCAGGGCAGGCATGAATTTCTTTACGCTCAACGCAGTGGCATCGGTGACGCCATAAATTTGCGGCAGACCCACCGCGTGCAGGATCGGGCCATTGGCCGGCAGCATCGGCGCTACGGTTTCAGCACCGGGCATCTGAAATGCAAAGCGCTGCCCTTCAAGACCGCGCGGCGACCCCTGCCACTCACGCACGCGAAAAAAATGCAGGCGCACCGCGGCGTGTTCGTAGACGTGCGTGCGCGTGAGCCACGGGCAGGCGACGTTGATGTCGACATCGAGTTCTTCGCGGATTTCGCGCTTGATTGCCGCATCGAGCGTTTCGCCCGGCTCAACCTTGCCGCCGGGAAACTCCCAGTAGCCTGCGTAGGCTTTGCCGGGCGGGCGCTGCGCGAGGAGATAGCTGCCGTCGGCGCGGTAAATCACCGCAGCAACGACTTCGGTCCAGGGGCGCTCCACCCGGGGCCTATTTTTTCTTCGCGGGTGCCGGCTTAACCGTCGCGTGCAACGCCTTGCCGAGCTTGCCGGCATGGTCGCGCGCGAACTGCCAGGCGACGCGCCCTGAGCGTGAGCCACGCTCGATGGTCCAGGTCAGTGCATCACCACGTGCGGCGGCAATCTCTTTCGCGTCGCAGCCAAACGCGGCGAGCCAGTGATCGGTGATGGCGAGGTATTCGTCCTGATCGAAGGGGTAGAACGACAGCCACAGACCGAAACGCTCCGAGAGCGAAATTTTTTCTTCAGCCGATTCGCCCGGATGAATTTCTTCGCCGACATGCTTGTACTCGAGGTTCTCGTGCATGTACTCGGGCAGCAGGTGGCGGCGATTCGAGGTGGCGTAGATCAGGGTGTTATCGCTCGATGCGTTGACTGAGCCATCGAGTGCGACTTTGAGCGATTTGTAGCTGGCGTCGCCTTCGTCGAACGACAGGTCGTCGCAAAATATGATGAAGCGCTCGGAACGTTTTTCGATCAGATCGGTGATGTCGGCGAGATCGACCAGATCGGACTTGTCGACCTCGATCAGGCGCAGGCCTTTGGACGCATATTTGTTGAGAATCGCTTTGATGAGCGAACTTTTTCCCGTGCCACGCGCGCCGGTGAGCAACACGTTGTTGGCCGGCATCCCTTCAACGAATTGTTTGGTGTTGCGGTCAATCGTTTGGCGCTGGCGCTCGATGCCTTGCAGGTTTGACAGGCGGATATTGGAGACGCGCGGGATCGGCTGCAGCCAGCCGCGCCCGTTGACCTTGCGCCAGCGGAAGGCGATGGCGGCGTCCCAGTCTATCGCCTTGGGCGGCGGCGGCAGGATGCCTTCGAGGCGGTCGATCAGCGTATTGGCGCGCCCGACCAGATGTGCCAGTTGTTCAAGTTCGTTCATGACATTTTAGCTACGGTAGTCAGCGTTGATGGAAACGTAATCGTGCGAGAGGTCGCAAGTCCACAGGGTGCGGCGCGCTTCACCGCGGTTGAGGACGACGCGCACGGTGATCTCGCTTTGCTGCATCACGCGCTGGCCGTCTTCTTCGCGGTAGCCGGGATGGCGTCCGCCATTTTTGGCGACCAGCACAGCGTCGAGATAGAGGTCAATCCTGGACTGCTCAAGATCGGCAATGCCCGCGTAACCCACCGCTGCGAGAATGCGCCCGAGGTTGGGGTCGGAGGCGAAGAAGGCGGTCTTGACCAGCGGTGAATGGCCGATGGCATAGCCCACCTTGCGGCATTCGTCTTCATCGCGCCCGCCTTCGACGGCGATGGTGATGAATTTGGTCGCGCCCTCGCCGTCGCGCACGATGGCCTGCGCCAGTTCAATCGAGAGCTCCGTCAGTGTCTGCGCAAATGCTTTTCCCTCTGGGGTATGCAGGCCGGTGATGGCGGGTGCGGCACTCTTGCCGGTGGCGATGACGATGAAGGAGTCGTTGGTCGAGGTGTCGCCATCGACGGTGATCGAATTGAACGAGCGGTCTGCGGCCCTGGCTGTGAGTGCATCGAGTACATGGCGCGAGACGGTGGCGTCAGTGGCGATGAAGCCGAGCATGGTCGCCATGTTGGGGCGGATCATGCCGGCGCCTTTGGCGATGCCGCTGAGCGTAACCGCCTGGCCGCCGATCATCACCGTGCGTGACGCCGCCTTGGGCTGCGTGTCGGTGGTCATGATGGCTTGGGCGGCATCGAGCCAGTGATGCTTGCCCACCGCGCGCGCTGCCAGCGGTACCCCGGCCAGCAGGCGATCCATCGGCAAGGGCTCCATGATGACGCCGGTCGAGAACACCAGCACTTGATGGGCGGCGATGCCCAATTCTTGCGCGAGCGCCGCGCAAGTGGCGCGGCTGTCGGCGAGGCCTGGCTCGCCGGTGCCGGCATTGGCATTGCCGGTATTGATAATCAGGGCGCGAATGCCTGTGGCACTACCGGCGCTGACCGTGGCGCTGTCTTTCGCTGCGTCCCGCGCAGCTGCCAGATGCGCGCGGCACACCGTTACCGGTGCAGCGCAAAAACGGTTTTGCGTGAACACGCCTGACACCTGCGCGCCGTCTGCAATACGCATGACGAGCAGGTCTTTGCGGTCTTTTTTGCGGATGCCGGCTTCGGCGACGCCGATATCGAGACCGGCCACCGGCAACAGCGCCGCAGCCTGCGGCAAGGGGAGATTGACTGCCATGGATGCGCGCTTTGCCTTATGCGATCTGGAACGCGATGAAATGCCTGCGAAGCAAGGGTTACGGTGAATCGATTGCTGTAAAACGTCTGCCGTAAACCGCCAGCCCCGCAAGTCTCAGGTAAGCTTGCCGTGACAGGCCTTGTACTTCTTGCCGGAACCACAGGGGCAAGGGTCGTTGCGGCCGATCTTCTTGCCGAAGCGCTTGAAGGGCTCCAGCGCCGGATCGTCTTCTTCGGCGGCGGCGGCTTCACCCTCCAGCCCCACGGCTGCATGCTGCATGCGCATGCGCGACTCCAGCGCTTCTGCCTCGGCACGCGCTTGCGCTTCCGCGGCTTCGACTTCTTCACGCGAGCGGATGCGCACTGTCATCAGGGTCTTGGTGACTTCGTGCTTGACGGTATCGAGGTAAGCCTGGAACAGCTCGAAGGCTTCGCGCTTGTATTCCTGCTTGGGATTTTTTTGCGCATAGCCGCGCAGGTGAATGCCTTGGCGCAACTGGTCCAGCGCGGACAGATGCTCGCGCCAGTGGTGGTCAATCGCCTGCAACATCACCGAGCGCTCGAACGGCGCCCAGTTCTCTTTGCCGACGCCGGCAGTCTTGGCGGCATAGGCAGAGTTGACAACTTCCATCACGTGCACGGCGATGCTCTCGTCATTCAGGCTTTGATCTTCGGCCACCCATTTCGCGACCGGCGCATCGAGGCCCCAGTCACTTTTGAGCACCGCTTCGAGACCGGCCAGATCCCATTGCTCTTCGACGCTCTCGGCCGGTACAAAGGCCTGCACGATGCCGCCGAACACGCCGGCGCGCAGGGAATCAACCGTCTCGCTGACTTCTTCGGCATCGAGAATTTCATTGCGTTGCTGGTACACCACCTTGCGCTGGTCGTTGGCGACGTCATCGTATTCGAGCAATTGCTTGCGCATGTCGAAATTGCGTGCCTCGACCTTGCGCTGCGCCGACTCGATCGAGCGGCTGACGATGCCCGCTTCAATCGCCTCGCCATCGGGCATGTTGAGACGATCCATGATCGCCTTGACACGGTCGCCGGCGAAGATGCGCAATAGCGAGTCTTCGAGCGACAGATAAAAGCGCGACGAGCCCGGATCACCCTGACGCCCGGAGCGGCCGCGCAACTGGTTGTCCACCCGGCGTGACTCATGACGCTCGGTGCCGACAATGTGCAGACCACCTGCGGCGATCACGGCATCGTGCAAAGACTGCCATTCCGATTTCAGTTTGGCAACGCGCACGTCTTTATCGGCATCGGTCAGGTTTTCGGTTGCACGCACCATGTCGACCTGCTTCTCGACGCTGCCACCGAGCACGATGTCGGTGCCGCGCCCGGCCATGTTGGTGGCGATGGTCACTGCTTTGGGCCGCCCCGCCTGCGCGACGATCTCTGCTTCGCGCGCGTGCTGTTTGGCGTTCAACACCTGGTGCGGCAGCTTTTCCTTCTCCAGGAGCGACGCGAGCAGCTCGGAATTTTCAATCGAGGTGGTGCCCACCAGCACTGGCTGGCCGCGGGTGTAGCAGTCCCGAATGTCGGCGACGATGGCGTTGTGCTTTTCGCGCTCGGTGCGGTAGACCTGATCGAGGCGGTCTTGCCGGATCATCGGCTGATTGGTCGGGATCAGCACGGTCTCGAGACCATAAATTTCCTGGAACTCGTAGGCCTCGGTATCGGCAGTGCCGGTCATGCCCGAGAGTTTCTGGTACATGCGAAAAAAATTCTGGAAGGTGATCGAGGCGAGGGTTTGGTTCTCGGCCTGGATCGCGACGTTTTCCTTGGCTTCGACGGCCTGATGCAGACCGTCAGACCAGCGCCGCCCGGTCATCAAACGGCCGGTGAATTCGTCAACGATGATGATCTCGCCATTCTGCACCACGTAATGCTGATCGCGGTGAAACAGATAGCGCGCGCGCAGCGCGGCGTAGAGGTGATGCATCAGGGTAATGTTTTGCGCTTCGTAAAGACTGCCGCCTTCAGGCAAAAGTTTCAGGCGCGCGAGGATTTCCTCAGAGTGCTCGAAGCCCTTTTCGCCCAGATGAACCTGATGGCCTTTTTCATCCACCCAAAAATCGCCGGGCGGCTCAGGCTCGTCAGTCTTCGGCTCCGAGGTCATGCGCGTCAACAGCGGCGCGACCTCGTTCATCCGGTAGTACAGCTCGGTGTGATCGTCGGCCTGCCCCGAGATGATCAGCGGCGTGCGCGCTTCGTCGATCAGGATTGAATCGACCTCGTCAACGATGGCGAAATTGAGTGGGCGCTGGCGGCGGCCATTTTTCTCGTGTTCGAGGTTGTCACGCAGGTAGTCGAAACCGAATTCGTTGTTGGTGCCATAGGTGATGTCGCAGGCGTAGGCCGCCTGCTTTTCGCCCGACTCCATGTCCGGCAGGTTCATGCCGGTGGTCATGCCCAGATAGGAATACAGCTTGCCCATCCACTCGGCATCGCGGCGTGCGAGGTAATCGTTCACCGTTACCACATGCACGCCGTTGCCGGACAGTGCGTTGAGATAGACCGGCAGGGTCGCCATCAGCGTTTTGCCCTCACCGGTGCGCATCTCCGAAATTTTTCCCTGGTGCAGGGCCATGCCGCCCACCAATTGCACGTCAAAGTGGCGCATGCCGAGCGTGCGCACGCCCGCTTCGCGTACCACGGCAAAGGCTTCGGGCAGCAGATCGTCGAGCGAGGCGCCATCTTCGATGCGCTTTTTGAACTCGGCGGTCTTGCCGCGCAGCGCTGCTTCCGGGATCTGCTTCATCTGCGCCTCGAGGGCGCTGATGGCCGCCACGCTGCGCTGGAATTGCTTGAGCAGCCGGTCGTTGCGGCTGCCGAATATTTTTCTGAGGATACCGGTAACCATGAGGGAGGACTTCAGCGTGCCGTGAAAGAGTGCAGGAGATGGGGATGCAGGGCGGG
>JANNCZ010000368.1:0-18658 GCA_031387185.1 Burkholderiales bacterium | reverse complement strand
TAGTTGAGGCGCAGGCGCAGATGGTCAATCGGCGCAGATGAATGTTGTGATGAGCGCGCGGCAACCATGCTTGCGTTTCACGCCTTCGACAGCGACTTCAATGCGTGGCGAATGCCTTCTGATACCGACAGGCCTTCCGGGATTTTCTTGATCGTCAGCAGCGCTTCCTTGTCGCTGTAACCAAGCGCCAGCAACGCGTTGAGCACATCATTGCCGGCCGGCGCCGGGCGGTTGATGTCCATCACCGATGAGAGATCAGCGCCCAGTTTGCCCTTGAGTTCCAGCAGCAAACGCTCGGCGGTTTTCTTGCCGATGCCGGGCACCTTGGTCAGGCGTCCCGCTTCTTGCATGGTGATGGCCTGCGCCAGTTCGGCCACGCTCATGCCCGACAACACCGCCAGTGCGGTGCGCGGCCCGACGCCAGAAATTTTGGTGAGCTGGCGAAACGCTTCGCGCTCCTGCGTGGTGGCGAAACCGTAGAGCAGGTGCGCGTCTTCACGCACGATCAGTTGCGTAAACAGCGTCACCTTGCCGCCCGCGTCGGGGAGGCCGTAGAGCGTCGACATCGGCACATCGGCTTCGTAGCCAACGCCGCCGCAGTCAATCAGCACATGCGGCGGATTCTTTTCCAGCAGGGTTCCGGTGAGGCGGCCAATCATGGCGCGAGTTTAGCAGTGCGTTTATGCGCGACCACTGTATGGGTTGATTTGCAAAATTCGCCATTGGCCGCTCCACCAGAAGCCGCTCTGGCAGCAGGTCTCCGGCCAATGTACGTCTACAAACCTTGGGGGACAAGGCTTTCAGGTCGATGGCTTAATCAAACGAGCCGCCCGCGCTTGACCTTGAGGCCAAGCCGCGCGAGTTGCCCGCCCACTTGTGTTTGCACGCCAACATGGTTGGTGTGGCAAATCGCCGCTGCGAGCGCATCGGCCGAGTCGGGGCTGGGGGTGCCGGACAGTTTCAACAAGCGCCGCACCATTTCCTGCACCGCGCTTTTTTGCGCCTTGCCGTGCCCGGCCACGGCCTGCTTTATCTGCAGGGCGGTGTATTCGCTCACCGGCAAATTGGCGATGACCAACGCGCAGATCGCCGCGCCGCGCGCCTGGCCGAGCAGCAGGGTCGATTGTGGGTTGGCATTGACGAAGACTTTTTCGATCACGGCGAGGGCCGGCTGATACGTGGCGATCACTTCGGCAAGTCCGTCAAGGATCGCCTTGAGCCGCACCGGCAATTCATCGCCCGCCGGAATGCGCACGGTGCCACTCGCCACATAAGCGAGCTTGGTACCCTGCGCTTCGATCACGCCGTAGCCGGTGGCGCGCAGGCCGGGGTCAATGCCGAGGATGCGCATGGCAAATAATGAGGTTGAGCGTCGGGTGGTACGCGCAAGAGATTGCGCGCGCGCTCAATGGCGGAAATGCCGGAAGCCGGTGACCACCATCGCGATGCCGTGCTCATTGGCCGCTGCAATCACTTCGTCATCACGCATCGAACCACCGGGCTGGATCACCGCTTTGGCGCCGGCCTCGGCGAGCACGTCGATGCCGTCGCGAAACGGGAAGAAGGCATCCGACGCCACCGCCGAGCCTGCCAGCAAGAGGCCGGCGTTGTGCGCCTTGATCGCGGCGATGCGGGTGGAGTCGACGCGGCTCATTTGCCCGGCGCCGACGCCGAGCGTCATGCCGCCGCCGCAGAACACGATGGCGTTGGACTTGACGTACTTGGCAACGCGCCAGGCGAACATGAGGTCGGCCATTTCGGCGACGGCGGGCGCGCGTTTGGTGACAACTTTCAATTCGGCTTGCCGCACATTTTTGGTATCCGGCGATTGCACCAGCAGGCCACCGCCGACGCGTTTGAGGTCGTAGCGGTTCGCGCCGTGGTGGCCGCTGCTTCCGCCGGCCAGCGGCACGCTGAGCAGACGCACATTTTGTTTGGTCGCGAACACCTCGCGCGCCTTGGCGTCGTAGCCGGTAGCGATCACCACTTCAACAAACTGTTTGGTCACCGCCTCAGCCGCTGCGCCATCGAGCACGCCGTTGAAGGCGATGATGCCGCCGAACGCCGAGGTGGGGTCGGTCTTGAGCGCCTTCGAGTAGGCGTCGAGGGCGTTGAGGCCGATGGCGACGCCGCAGGGATTGGCGTGCTTGACGATGACGCAGCATGCGATGGCGCGGTCAAAGGACTTGACGCATTCCCACGCCGCATCGGAGTCGGCGATGTTGTTGTATGAGAGTTCCTTGCCCTGCAATTGCGTGTACGCGGCGAGTGAACCGGCAGCGGGTACAGCTTCGCGGTAGAACGCTGCGCTCTGGTGCGGGTTCTCCCCGTAGCGCATCTCCTGCACTTTGGAAAATTGCAGGTTGAGGGTGCCGGGGTAGTCACTGCGCTCTGGTGCTGCCGCAGAGACGATGGGCGCATCGGTGCCGGCATCGGCAGCGATCACAGTGGGGGCTGGCGCACCGGCGGGAGCGAGTGACGCAATCGACGTGAGGTAACTGCTGATCGCGCCGTCATACGCCGCCGTATGCGAATAGACCTTCGCGGCCAGCGCAAAGCGCGTCTCGCGCGTGGTCGTGCCGCCGTGCGCTGCCATCTCATCGAGCACGCGCGCGTAGTCGGCCGGATCGACGATGACGGTGACATGCTCCCAATTTTTTGCCGCCGAGCGGATCATCGCCGGGCCGCCGATGTCGATGTTCTCAATCGCATCGTCGAGCGAACAATCAGGCTTGGCAATGGTCTGCGTGAACGGATAGAGATTGACGCACACGAGGTCAATGTTTTCGATGCCGTGCTCACGCATCTTGGCGACATGTTCGGGCAGCGACCGGCGTCCGAGCAGGGCACCGTGGATTTTCGGATGCAGGGTCTTGACGCGGCCGTCGAGCATTTCGGGAAAGCCGGTGTAGTCCGACACCTCGATCACCGGGATGTCATGGTCACGCAAGGCTTTCGCGGTGCCGCCGGTCGAGAGCAGGCGCACGCCGCGCTGATGCAGCGCACGTGCGAAATCGACAATGCCGGCCTTGTCCGACACTGACAGCAAGGCTTGGCTGATCGTCATTTGAGTCCCGTTCCCCATTTGATCCGTTACCTGATCCGTGATGTGATCGGCTATTTGATCTTGTGCAGCTGCATTTTCTTGCGCAGGGTATTGCGGTTGATGCCGAGGATGGTTGACGCCACGGTTTGGTTGCCCTGTGCTTCGCGCATGACGATTTCAATCATCGGCTTCTCGACCGCATGCAGCACCATGTCGTAGACCGGGTTCGGCTTCGCGCCGTCGAGGTCACGAAAATATTTGTCGAGATTCTTTCTCACGCATTCGGTGATTTCACTGTGTTTCTCGGTCTTGCTCATGCGGCGATCGCCTCCAGGGGATGTCGGTTTGTCTCGGCGTCCGGACCATCGTTGGCGCTGCTGCCGGCCACCGCATACTGCGCGGGCGGAGGCTCGTACTGCAAGCGTTCGTGGCGGATCATCTGCTCTGCAAAAAAATCGTTGACAGCGCGCAGTTGCTCTTTCGCGCTGTCGAGTGTGTTCATGTGCTGGCGAAACACGTGCGCGCCAGCCAGGCCCTTGGTGTACCAGATGATGTGCTTGCGCGCGATGCGCACGCCCTGGTATTCGCCGTGAAAGGCGTAGTGGTCGAGCAGGTGCGCGCTCAGCACTGCGCGCACTTCGCTCACGAGGGGCGCGGCGAGCAAGCTGCCGTGCTCAAGGTAGTGTGCGATTTCGCGAAAAATCCATGGGCGGCCTTGCGCCGCGCGCCCGATCATCAGCGCATCCGCACCGGTGGCCTCGAGTACGGCGCGCGCCTTGTAGGGCGAATCGATGTCGCCATTGGCCACCACCGGTATCGACACGGCGTCCTTGACTGCGCGAATTGTTTCGTACTCGGCATTGCCCTTGAAGCCGCAGGCGCGCGTGCGCCCGTGCAGCGTGAGCATTTGCACACCGGCGCTCTCGGCCATGCGCGCGATGCGCAGGGCGTTACGGTTTTCCAGATTCCAGCCGGTGCGAAATTTCAGCGTGACCGGCACGCTGTTGGCACCCGACGACACGGCGGCGACCACCGTGTCGAGAATTTCGCCCACCAATGCTTCATTGGTGAGCAGCGCCGACCCGGCCCACTTGTTGCACACCTTCTTGGCCGGGCAGCCCATGTTGATGTCGATGATCTGCGCGCCGCGATCGACGTTGATGCGCGCAGCCTCGGCCATCATCATCGGCTCCGCGCCGGCGATCTGCACTGCGATGGGGGCAGACTCGCCATCGTGGTTCATGCGCTTCTGCGACTTTTCGCTCGCATAGAGCGCGGTGTCGGACGCCACCATCTCGGAAACCGCATAGCCGGCACCGAGACGCTTCACCAACTGACGAAACGGCCGGTCCGTCACACCCGCCATCGGCGCGGCGAACAGATTGTTCGGCAATGTGTGAGGTCCGATGCGCACGATGGGCAAATAGGTAAAAGTCAAGGGTGATGCGTGAATTGTTGCTATTTCGCACTGCCTAAAGTTTAAGCAATGACGGAAAGGGCGCGGATTATACGCCTCGAAAAAACATTACATCAGCGCACGCCGAACATCATGCGCCGCGCTATCGCGTGCCGCAGCGGCGGCAGCAAATTGAACAGGGCGAGGCCTGCGCCGCGCGCAATGCGCAGCGGCACCAACTGGTTGGAGAACAGCGAGACGTATTGATCGGTGAGCATGATGGTGGCGGCGCGGTCGCGTGCGCGCTGCGCCGCGAAGCGGGTGAGCGCAGCGTCCGTCACGCCGGCCTCAAACGTCTGCGCGAGTTCGAACGCATCGCGCAGGCCGAGGTTGAGGCCTTGCCCGGCGACTGGGTGCAAGGTTTGTGCGGCGTTGCCGAGCGCGATGATGCGTGGATGTACGGTAGGGGCGGCTTGTATCAACGCCAATGGAAAGGCAGCGCGCGCGGCCACGCGGATCCAGCTGCGCTGCGCGAAGGCGGTGGCGTGGACCAGGCGCGCGCGAAATGCGTCGTCATCCAATGCCAGCAGGGTGCGTGCGTGGTCATCGCGCATGCACCACACCACGCTATAGCCGCGCTCCAGTGGCAGCAGCGCGAGCGGCCCTTCGGCAGTGAAGCGCTCGAACGCGCGTCCGTCATGCGCCTCGTCACTCCAGGCCTCGGTGACGATGGCGGTCTGGCCGTAGTCCTTGCGCTCTGCATTTGCGGGCAGCTTGCCTTCTGCGACCAGGAGCAAGGGTGTGGTGCATGGCTGTTCACCGGCATCGGAGTGAATGGTGGCGATCATGCCATCCGCTGTGCAGGCGCTGTCACGCAATTCGTGCGCGCTGTCGATGGTGATACCCGCGTGCTGGGCGGACTGCCGCAAGGTGTTTGTCAGCGCACCCAGTCGCGCAACATGGCCAAGGGCATCGAGTTGGTAGTCGGCCGCTTCGATGCGCGTTTGCCCGAAGCCGCCCTGCTGGCTGACGTGGATGTGCGCGATGGGCGTCGCGGCAATTTTTGGCCACACCCCGAGGCGTTCGAGGATCAGGCGGCTGCCGTGCGCCAGCGCAATGGCGCGCGGATCGTGTTGGCTGGCACCGGCAGGCTTTGCGTCGATCACGCGCACGGCGTGGCCGCGCTGATGCAGGGCCAGCGCGGCGGTGAGGCCGACCGGGCCGGCACCGGCGATCAGGATCGATTGGCCGCTCACGGCATTTGCATGCTCTGATTGCCGCGCACGCCGGTGTCAGCCGCGCATCAAGGCTTCGATATCAGCGACGCTGCGCGGGCAGTCTTCGGTGATGAATTCGCAGCCCTCTGCCGTGACCAGCGCATCGTCTTCGATACGGATGCCAATGTTCCAAAACGCCTGGGGCACATCATCAGCGGGGCGCACGTAAATGCCCGGCTCGATGGTGACCATGTTGCCCGGTTGCAACGGCAGCCAGCGGCCTTCGGCGGCGGGGGCTGCCGGGACGGCCGGGTTGCTGCCTGCGGCGGCTGCACTGGCCGGCGCACTTTCCTTATACGGCCCGGCATCGTGTACATCCATCCCCAGCCAATGTCCGGTACGGTGCATGTAAAAGCGGAAGTAGCCACCCTCGCGTTTGTTGCCTAACTCAAGCGCGGTGTCGAGGCTGCCGCTGAGCAGACCGGTGTCGAGCATGCCTTGCGCGAGCACCTTGACGGCGGCTTCGTGGGGTACGTTGTAGGGCGTGCCGGGGCGTGTCGCAGCTTTCGCCGCGGCTTGTGCGGCGAGCACGATTTGGTAAAGGTCGCGTTGCGGACCCGAGAACTTGCCATTGACCGGGAAGGTGCGTGTGATGTCGCTCGCGTAACTGCCGAGTTCGCAGCCGGCGTCGATCAGCAAAAGGTCACCGTCGCGCAGTGCCGCGTTGTTGGCGGTGTAATGCAGCACGCAGGCGTTGGCGCCGCCCGCGACGATGGAGCCATAGGCGGGATACTCGGAGCCGTTGCGGCGAAATTCATGCAGCAGCTCGGCCTCGACTTCGTATTCGTGTTTGCCGGGCCTTGTCGCGCGCATGGCGCGGCGGTGCGCTTCGCTGGAGATGGTGGCGGCGCGGCGCATGACGGCGATTTCGTGCGCGTCCTTGACCAGGCGCATCGGGTCGAGCAGGGCGCGCACGTCGACGGTGGCGGCGGGCGGGGTCTGGCCGGTGCGCACCAGGTTGCGCACACTGTTGATGGCGGTGAGCACGCGTGTATCGAACGCGGCGTCGAAGCCCATCGAATAAAACAAATTCGCTTGGCCCGCCAGCAGTGCTGCGAGACGTGTGTCGAACTCTTCGATGGAATAGGCTTCGTCAAAGCCGAAGGTCTGCGCGGCAGCGTCTGGCCCGAAACGGAATCCGTCCCAAATTTCGCGTTCTTCGTGCTTGGGGCGGCAGAACAAAATCGATTTGTTCACGGCGCCGGCGAGCAGCACCACGACGCTGTCCGGCTCGGTGAAGCCAGAGAGGTAATAGAAGTAGCTGTCGTGGCGATAGGAATAGTGGGCGTCGCGATTGCGCACGGCTTCGGGCGCGGTCGGCAATATGGCGATGCCGCCGCCGAGGGAGCGCATGCGTTCGGCGAGGCGTGCGCGCCGCGATGCGTAGGGGGAGAAATCAATGGAGTTCATCGCATCATTGTATTGCGCGGCTTAGTGTCACGGTGTCGCGCAGTCTGGTGTCAAGCCGGGTCAGGCGCTCGGGCGTGCCGATGTCTTCCCACTCGCCCGCGTGCAACTCGCCGCTCACTTGCTGCGTGCGCATGGCGGCGCGCAACAGCGGCGCGAGTTTGGCCTTGCTGCCGCGCGGCACATCGTTGAACAAACTGGGGCGATAGATGCCGATGCCGCTGAAGGTGAGGCGCGGCAGGCTGCTTTGATGGGTGCCACTGGTGCCGCCATCGCCGTTGTTGCCGGTGGAGCCAGTCGTGCGGCGGATGCCGATGCTGGTGCTTTCGTCAAATACGCGCCCGCCTTCGAGGAAAAAATCACCTTCGGGATGTTGCGATGGATTGGGCACCATGACCAGATGCGCGAGCGCGTTCGACGCCATCATTTGCTGCGCAATGGTCAGCGCGCGCGCCGGATCGAAGTCGCACCAGATGTCGCCATTGATGACGAGAAATGGTTCGTCCTGCGTGGTGAGGAGAGGCAGGGCGTTGGTGATGCCGCCTGCCGTTTCCAGCGCGGCACCAGCGGTCTCGCCCTCGGGAGAATAGGTGATACCAAGGCTCTTCGGGGCATAGTGTGCAAGAGTGGCTTCCACCAAGGCTCCCAGCCATGCATGGTTGATGATTATTTGCGTGAAGCCGGCGTGCGCGAGGCGTTCGAGATGCCACACGATCAAGGCTTTGCCGCCTGCTTTGAGGAGCGGCTTTGGAGTGGTGTCGGTAAGCGGCCGCATGCGCTCACCACGGCCGGCCGCGAGGATCATGGCTTTCATGGTGGTCTTCATCGGAGCCATTGAATCGCCCACAGCGCCAGCATGCCGCCGCTGGTGGTGGCGAGCACGTTGCGCGTGCGCCAGGCGATTGCTGCTGCGAGCAAACCGGCCAACAAGCGCGGTTCACCCAGCGATAAAGCGCCCTGCGCGATCAGCAGATCGGGCCAGATCAGCGCCGTGAGCGCGGCCACGGGCACGAAGCGCAGCATGCGCTCGAACCACGCAGAGATGCCAATGCGTCCGGCCGCGCCGATGAACGAGAGGCGAATCGCGAACGTCAACGCCCCCGCCAGCACTACGGTAAGCCACAGGCTCATGCGGACTCCCTCGATGCACCAGCCGGTGTGGCACGTGCCTCAACCAATACGCCCGCCGCCATCCCCGCAAGCGCAGCAGCCACGATGGCGAGCTTGAACGGCAGTGCGAATGCGCCCACGGAGACTGTACCCGCTACGACCATTGCCGCCCACACCGCACGGTCGCGCAGCAGCGGCACGACGATGGCGATGAAGGTGAGGGTGCCGGCGAAATCAAGCGACCACGATGCAGGGATCTGCCCGCCCAACGCGACGCCCGCCGCGCACGAGAGTTGCCAGGTGATCCATAGGCCGAAGCCCGCGCCGAACAAATACCAGTGGCGGGTTGCCGGTGAGACATCGCTCTCAAAGCGGCGCAGCACGGTCGCGTAGGCTTCGTCGGTGAGCAGGTAGGCGAGCAGTGCCTTCCAGCGCAAAGGCAAGTGTGCCAGCGGTTTGGCGAGCGCAGCCGAGTAGAGTGCATGACGCAGATTGATGATGCCGATCGAGAGCACCATCAACGCGCCGGGCGTGCCGGCCGCAACCAGTTGGGTGAGCATGAATTGCGCTGAGCCGGCGAACACGATGCAGGAAATCGCCAGGGCGAGCAGTGGTGGAATCCCGGCCTTGATGGCGAGGACACCGTAGATCAGGCCGAAGGGAATGGCACCGGCCAGCATTGGCACGACGGCGGTGAGACCGGCACGAAACTCATTGCGCGGTGTATGCAAGATAGGCGCCAGCGCTGCGTTCAGAAAGTGTAGGCGGCGCGCGGCTCGACTTGCTCGATTTCATGCAACAGGCGCAACAGATGCACAAACACGCCGTAGCGCGCGCAGACCCTGGTAACGTAGTGCATCACCAGCGGCAAATCCTTGAGATAGCTGTCCTTGCCATCGCGGTGATACAGACGCGCGAAAATGCCCAGCACCTTGAGATGGCGCTGCAGGCCCATCCATTCGAAGTCACGGTAAAAATCGGCGAACTCGCTATGTACCGGCAGCCCGGCCTTGCGTGCCGCTTCCCAATAGCGGATTACCCAGTCGAGTACGCGCTCTTCTTCCCACTCGATATACGCGTCTTTGAACAACGACGCGAGGTCATAGGTGATCGGGCCGTAGACCGCGTCCTGAAAATCGAGGATGCCCGGGTTGGTGAGGCCTGCTCCGGGGGCGCCCGCGCCGCTTGCCGCTGTGCCGCCGGGGTCAGTGCGAGTGCCAGTGAAGTCCCGGCGGGCGCTATCGACGCTGGCAGCCTTCACCGGCGTCATCACCATCAAATTACGCGAGTGGTAATCGCGATGCACCATCACCTGCGGCTGCGCAAGATTGTTTTCAAGCAGGGTCTCGAAGGCCTGCGCGATCACCTTGCGTTGTGCGTCCGTCAGCGTCCAGCCCTTGTGCTTGGTGATGTACCAATCCGGCAGCAACTCCATCTCGCGCAGCAAGAGCGCGCGGTCATACGGCGGCAGCACGCCCGGCTGAGAGGCGCTCTGGAAGCGGATCAGCGCGGCACAGGCGTCGCGATACAGGGCATCGGCGCGTTCCGGCGCAGTTTGCAGTGCCGCAAGATAGGTGGTGCCGCCGAGATCGGTGAGGAGCAAAAATCCCTGCACGAGGTCTTGTGCAAGCACGGCGGGCGCGCTCACACCGGCGTCGCGCAGCAGCGCGGCGATCTGGATGAAGGGGCGGCAATCCTCGTGTGCGGGCGGCGCATCCATTGCGATCTGCGATGCGGCGCCATCGGCAAAGCTGACCCGGAAATAGCGGCGAAAGCTCGCGTCGGCGGAAGCCGGTGCCAGGGTGAACGCGCGCCCTGGCAGGGCGCTGCGCAACCAGGTTTCCAGGGCGGTGAGACGGTCGGCGTGTGACATATAATTTCCGTCTGAATTTTAGCGGAATCGCCTGTGCGTTCACTCTGGTGAATGCGCCTTGTCCCCGTCCGATGCTGCGCCCTTCTTCTGCAACTTTGCCGCGCCATGCGCTGGCGTGTGCGCCACGCTGCACGCAGCCGCGTTTGCGCCTGCTCGCCGCCGCACTGCTGGCGGCGGGAGTGCAGGGTGCTGCGTTTGCGCAAATTGCCACTGCGGCAGATGAGGATGGAGTTGCTGCACCGGACAGTCAACGCCGCTTTGTCATCGCCATGACGCCGCCCACCGCTACTTACACGGCGGCATACTTGGTCGCGGCGCTCGATCCGGTCTTCCTCGCGCCCATCGCTGCGCCGGCGGGCAATGCGCAGCCAGCGCAGACCGTGCAGACCAGGCAGGCAGCAGCAACGACAGAGCCACTGACCATCACGCGCACGACTCCGCATGTGCAATTCCCGCGGGATCCCGAGCCTGATCGGCCGGCGCAGCAACACGCGTTGGTGGCCCAGGCCGCAGCCGGGCCGGTGCCAGGGTCCGTACTCGCAGCCCCGGCTGCTGCCACCGAAACGCCGGCCTCCGCTGCACTCACGGCATCCGCCGAACCCGCAATCATTGCGCCGCCCGGCCCCTTCGAGACGCCTGCGGGCGACAAACTCGCTCTTAAGGCTGAGCCGCAACTCGTCGCGCAGCGCGAGGAGACCGCACCGGTACCGGTCTTTGTCCAAGGTCTCAAGCTCTCAGGCGAGACCGGGCGTGTTACGGTGATCGAAGGCGATGCCGAGCTGCGCAAGCGCGGCATCAACATCAAGGCCGACAAGATCACCTATCGGCAGGTCGAAGACGAGATGCTGGCAGAAGGCAATGTGCGCATTTACCGGCAGGGCGATCTGTTCAGTGGCAGCACGCTCGATCTCAAGCTTGATGCGCAGACCGGTTTTTTCCTCAAGGCCGACTATCTGTTGGCCAACGACCGCGCGCGTGGCAGCGCGGAACGTTTTGAATTTCTCGGCAAGGAAAACTACCGCGCCGATGATGCCACCTACACCACCTGTGGCCCCGGCAATGACGACTGGTTTCTCAAGGTCAAGGAGTTGAAGCTGGACTACGGCCGCGATGTGGGCGAAGTCACCAACGCGCAGCTCAATTTTATGGGTATGAACATCCTGACCGTGCCCGAAATGTCGTTTGCACTGAATGCGCGGCGCAAGTCGGGGTTTCTAGCGCCCTCGTTCGGCAGTACTGTGCAAAGCGGCCAGGAGGTGTCGATTCCGTACTACTGGAACATGGCGCCCAACCGCGATCTGACCATTACGCCGCGCACGATGACAAGGCGCGGCCTGCAGACCAATCTTGCGGGCCGCTTCATCGGTGAGGGCTATCAGGGCGAAGCGCGCCTTGAATGGTTGCCTGACCGTTTGACCGGTACCAGCCGCAGCGGCTTCTCGCTCTTGCACCGCCAAAATTTTGGCAATGGCTGGAATGCCAATGTCAACTACAACCGTGTGTCGGACGACAACTACTTTACGGATCTGACCACCCAAATCAGCTCGACCTCGCAGCGCACTTTGCTGCGTGATGGCGTGGTCAGTTACAGCGCGCCGTATTTGTCGGTGACGTCGCGCCTGCAGACTTACCAGACCCTGCAGGACCCGTTGAACCCGGTGACCACGCCCTACAGCCGTCTGCCACAAGTCTCACTCAATGCACGCCGCTTCGATGTGGGCGGCTTTGATCTCAACCTGGCTGGCGAATACACACGCTTTTCCCACCCTACCCAGGTGATGGGCAACCGCTTTGTCGCCAATCCCAGCATCAGCTACCCCTTTCTGTCGCCTGGGGGCTATATCACGCCCAAACTCGCACTGCATACGACGCGTTATTTCCTGCAGCAAAACACGCCTGGTGCGCCCGACAACATGATCCGCACTGTGCCGCTGTTCAGCCTCGACAGCGGATTGGTGTTCGAACGCGCGGCCAACCTGTTCGGCCAGGACTACACGCAAACGCTGGAACCTCGCGCCTACTACCTGCGCGTGCCGGTGCGCGAGCAGAGCCGCTTCCCGGTACTCGATTCGGGATTGCCCGACCTTAATTTTGCGCAGATCTTTAGCGACAACATTTACTCTGGTGCGGATCGCATCGCCGATGCCAGTCAGGTCACCTTCGGCGTGACGTCGCGTCTGCTCGGTGCCGACAGCGCCAGCGAGCGTTTGCGTATTTCGTTTGCGCAGCGCTATTACTTCGCCACCCAAACCGTAACGCTGCCGGGTGAAACCGCGCGCACTGACCGCAGTTCCGACTTTCTCGCCGCGCTCTCGGGCGAAATTGCCCCGAAGCTCACCCTCGACACTGCGCTGCAATACAATCCCAACAGCGGCGCGGCGCGGCGCGCCAGCCTCGGTGTGCGCTGGATGCCGGAGGCCGGCAAGACGCTGTCGGCCGCTTACCGCTACCGGCGTGACCTGATCGAGCAGGTGGACTTTGCCGGGCAATGGAAATTCGCCCACAACTGGTATGGCGTCGGACGCTACAACTATTCGATACGTGACAACCGCGTGGTCGAGGCGCTCGGCGGCATGGAGTATGACGGCGGCTGCTGGGTCGGGCGCGTCGTGCTGCAGCGCTTTGCGACCACCACGAGCCGCTCGACCACCTCGGTTTTTTTCCAGATTGAACTGAACGGACTGTCGCGCCTGGGATCAAACCCGCTCGATGTCCTGCGCCGCAATATTCCCGGTTACAGCAAGCTTAACGAGCACCAACTGCCGGGCAGCAGAACCATGGATCGCTACGAATGATGAATTTCCTGACTGATGCTGGCCGCGCGCCGCGCTCACCAATCAACGCTCGTGCGTGGGCCACGCGCGCTGTCACGGCAGGCGGCGCAGTCCTGATCGCCGCCGCATTTTGCATGGCACTGCCCGCGTACGCGCAGGCCGACAAGCTCACGCCGGGACTCGCCAACCAACCGCGCGTGCGCGTGGTGTTGGCCGACCGCATCGTCGCGGTGGTCAATGACGACATCATCACCCTGCGCCAGCTCGACGACCGCGTACGCATGGTCAAGCTGCAATTGAAGCGTGATGGCACTGCACCGCCAGCTGACGATGTTCTGGAGAAAAGCGTACTTGAACGTTTGATCGTCGACCGCGCGCAAGAACAGTTCGCCCGCCAGGAAGGCATCCGCGTTGACGATCAGACCCTCAACAGTGCCGTCGAAAGCATCGCCAAGGGCAACAATTTGACGATGGCGCAGTTCCGTGACGCGCTCGAGCGGGACGGCGTCGCATTCAACCGTTTTCGTGATGACATTCGCCTTGAGATATTGATCAACCGGGTGCGTCAGGCCGAAGTCGAAAGATCGATCGTGGTCAGCGAATCGGAAATCGACGAAATGGTGACGCGCAGTGTGAGCAGTACCAATGCAGCAGCCGTAGAAGTCAATTTGGGCCATATTCTGGTGCGCGTGCCCGAGAGCGCGTCCCCCGACCAGATAGAGACACGCAAAAGGCGTGCGGAAGAAGCGCTGGCGCAGCTCAGAAGCGGCAAAGATTTTGCGCAAGTATCGGTGACTTATTCGGATGCACCCGAGGCACTGACTGGCGGGGCGGTGGGTTACCGCCAGATAGACCGTCTGCCGCAGTTGTTTGTCGACGCGATTGCCAAAGTACAAAAAGGTGAAGTGAGCGACTTGGCGCGCAGCCCGAACGGCTTTCACATTCTCAAGGTGATTGACCGGCGCGGTGCCGGCAGTGTGCCGAGCGTGGTGCAAACGCGCGCGCGGCACATTCTGATCAAGACCAGCCAGATTGTGAGCAGTGATCAAGCCAAGGCGCGGCTCGCCGACTACCGCGAGCGCATCGTCAACAAGGCGGCTGATTTTGCTGAATTGGCACGCCAGTTCTCCGATGACAGCAGCCGCGACAAAGGGGGCGATCTGGGCAGCATCTATCCTGGCGATACCGTGCCCGAGTTCGAGAAAGCGATGGATGATCTCAAGCCTGGCGAGGTGGGCCAGCCAGTACAAACACAGTTCGGCTGGCATCTGATCCAGGTAATTGAGCGTGGCAGTGCCGATGTCAGCCGCGAGCGCATTCGGCTGCAAGCGCGCAACACCCTGCGCGAGCGCAAATCCGACGACGCTTATCAGGAGTGGCTGCGCCAGTTGCGCGACCGCACCTTTGTCGAATACCGGCTCGAAGACCGCTGAGTCTGGCATAACACGCATGCCCAACTTGCCTGCGAGCGGCAAACCCCGGCGGCCACTGATCGCCATCACTACCGGCGAGCCATCCGGTATCGGCCCCGATATTGCCTTGATGCTGGCGGCGCAGCGCAGCGCCTGGCGCGGCACGCAATTGTTGTTGATTGGCGATGCTTCCTTGCTTGAAGCGCGCGCACGCCGTCTCGGCCTCGATGCCGGCACAGTGCTGCGCGGCGTCGAAATCGGTCACGTGCCGTTGCGCGCGCCGGTACGGGCGGGCACGCTTGATGCGCGCAACGCAGGTTATGTGCTTGCCACGCTTGATGCCGGACTGGCAGGCTGTGTCAGCGGCGAATTCGCCGCGATGGTGACGGCACCGGTACACAAGGGCGTCATCAACGACGCCGGCATCGCCTTCACCGGCCACACCGAGTATTTCGCAGCGCACACCAACACCAAACAGGTGGTGATGTTGTTGACGGGCGAGACCGGCACAGCGAAGCGCAAGTCCACCCTGCGCGTTGCACTCGCGACCACGCACCTGCCGGTGTCGGGCGTATCGCAGGCGCTGACCACGCACGGTCTTGAGGCCACCCTGCGCATTCTGGTGGGTGACTTGCAGCAAAAATTCGGCATTGCGCGTCCGCGCGTGCTGGTCGCGGGCCTTAATCCGCATGCAGGCGAATCGGGTTATCTCGGCCGTGAAGAGATCGAGGTCATCACGCCGGTGATCCAGCGCCTGCAACGCGCGGGTCTGGATGTACGCGGCCCGCTGCCGGCCGATACGCTGTTTACGCCGCGCACCCTGGCCGGTGCTGACGCGGTGCTCGCGATGTATCACGACCAAGGCTTGCCGGTGCTCAAGTACGCCACCTTCGGCATGGGTGTCAATGTCACGCTCGGCCTGCCGGTGATCCGCACCTCGGTCGATCACGGCACGGCGCTCGATCTGGCCGCCACGCCGGCCAAGGCGCGCAGCGCTGATCCGGGCAGCCTGATCGCCGCGTTCAAGCTGGCGCGCGAGCTGGCGGGGGTTGCCGCGCGCCGCCGGCGCTGATCCACTGCGCCGCTGCCTGCGCTCTCAGCGGCGGATACCCCAGGCGCACCAGATAAGCGCCAACAGGCAAAACCCGATCACGACCCGGTTTCCGGTGCGTACGTAAGGCGTCGCGCCAGTCCGTCCCTGCACCGAGGCCGCGAGTGCGCCCTCGCTGAAGAAGGGCAATGCTTGGGTGACACTGCCCTGCGCATCAATCACCGCAGTGGCCCCGGTGTTGGTCGCGCGCAGCATCATACGGCCGGTCTCGATGGCGCGCATGCGGCTCGCCTGCAAGTGCTGATGTGGCGCGAGCGAATCGCCGAACCATCCCACGTTGGAGATATTGAGGAGCAGCGAGGCCTGCGGCAACTGGCGGATGATCTCCTCGCCGAACAAATCTTCATAGCAAATGTTGACCGCAATGTGCTGATCCGCCACGCGCATCGGCGTTTGCGCCGTGCCGCCGGCGGTGAAGTTGCCCAGCGGCATGCGCATCAGATCGACAAACCACTGAAACCCGAATGGAATGAATTCGCCGAAGGGAACGAGATGGGATTTGTCGTAGGTCTGCTGCGCGTTGCGTCCCAGTGAAATGGCACTGTTGAAGTAGCGCGTGGACGACTCGGCGCGCGGCACTCCAGTGATGAGCGTCGCACCGCGCTGGCTGGCCAGCGTGTCAAAGCGCTGCAAGGCGCGCGGCGGAATCGCATGCAGCATGCGCGGCAAGGCGGTCTCCGGCAACACGATGAGGGTGGACGCATGGCGCGTGGCGAGACCCTCGTAAATGTCCAGGGTCGATTCAAACCGCCCCTCGACAAACTTGAGTTCCTGCGGGATGTTGCCTTGAAGCAAACTGACGCTGAGCGGCTTGCCCACCGGTTGTGTCCACTCGATGCCGCGCAGGGACATGCCGATGACGCAGAGGGCAATCAGCGCGCCGGCTGGTAACGCGAGTAGCCGCACGGTGCTGCCAAGACTGGCTCTGGGAGCAGGTTTTGGCGGCATGGCTCGAACATCCGCTCCCACCATAGCTTTGCGGGCAGGTGCAGTGACAAGATCGCTCACAGCACCGCGTCCGGCCAACGTACCGCGCGCCATCGATGCCATTCTCAGCGGCACCATCGAGGCCGCCAGCGCGCCCGCCAGCGCCGCAAGATAGGTCAGGCCATGCACGCCCATGAGCGGCGCGAAGCCTGCCAGCGGCCCATCAGTGTGGGCGTAGCCGGGCGCGATCCACGGAAAGCCGGTGAACATCCAGCCACGCAGCCATTCGCACAGCGTGAACGCTGCGGGCAGCACGAGCAGGGCCTGTACTGGTGTGGTGGTGGCACCTGCACCGGCCGGCGGCGCGGCGCGGCGCGCCCCCAATTTGGCAACCACCCATCCGGCGAGTGCGGTATACGCGGCGAGCATGATCGCGAACAATACGGTCGCAAGGCCGGCCACAGCCATCGGCATGCCGCCCACATCGTGCATGCTGACGTAGACCCACGACACGCCGGCGCAAAACCAGCCCATGCCGAATGTAAAGCCGAGCAGCGCGGCGCGGCGCGGCGTAGCGCTGGACCACAACTCGAACAACGCCGCGAGCAGCAACGGCTGCAGCCACCACAGGCCGAATGGCGCGAAGGTAAAAATCATCGCTGCGCCAGCGGCAAGTGCAATCGCGGGAGCTACCGCAAGTGCGAGGCGGGAAACAGCTGTGGGTGCGCCAGCGCTCAAGATGGGCAATCGGCAATCGCGCAGTCAGGCTAGATCCGGCGCGGCTCAGACCGCCGCCGCCGCCGCCGCAACGCGCTCAACACGCAGGATATGCACCTGCCGGCTGTCAGCGCGCAGCACCTGAAATTTGAAGCCGTCGATGGTGACTACTTCGCCGCGCTTGGGCACGCGCGCGAGGCGGTGGATCACGAGGCCACCCACTGTGTCGGCGACATCGTCAGGCAGGGCCGCGCCAAAGTGCTCGTTGAAAGCTGCAATTTCGGTGAGCGCACGCACGCGATGGCGGCCATCCTTGTCGGTGAAAATATTGTCTTCGGCTTCGTCGAAATCAAATTCGTCATCGATCTCGCCAACGATTTGTTCGAGCACATCTTCAATCGTCACCAGACCTGACACGCCGCCGTATTCATCGACCACGATCGCGATGTGATTGCGGTTGGCGCGGAACTGGCGCAGCAAATCGTTGAGGCGCTTGGACTCGGGGATGAATACCGCCGGGCGCAGCATTTCGCGAATACGCACCACTTCGCCTGCGTAGATGCGCAGCAAGTCTTTGGCCAGCAAAATGCCGATGATCTCGTCGCGGCTGCCGTCGATCACGGGGAAGCGCGAGTGCGCGGTGTGGATCACGAAAGGCAAAAACTTCTCGACTGGATCGTCGATGTCGATCAAGTCCATCTGCGCACGCGGCACCATGATGTCGCGCGCCGCCAGTTCGGAAGTCTGCAGCACGCCTTCGATCATCGCCAGCGCTTCGGCGTCGAGCAGATCGCGTTCGCGCGCCGAGTGCAACAGGTGCATCAATTGCCCGCGGTCTTCGGGCTCGCGCATCAGCAGCGCAGAGAGGCGCTCAAGCAATCCGGGCTTTTGCGGCGCAGGGGCCGCAGGTGAAGGGTCGTCCATGCTGGCTTTATGACAACCGGAGGGGCAACGCAGCGACCGGCCAGCGGCGATTAGCGATCGACGCTAAGCGCTGGCTTTCACGTTTCACACTGAGCGGCTGCATACCGGGGTTTCATACGGATTGGCGAAGCCCAGTTTACTCAAGATTGCAACCTCCCGCGCTTCCATACGCTTGGCATCGCGCGGCTTTTCGTGATCGAAACCCAACGCGTGCAACATGCCGTGCACGGTGAGGTGGGCATAGTGGGCGGCAAGTGTTTTGTCCTGTTCACGCGCTTCGCGCGCGATCACCTGCGCGCACAGCACGATGTCGGCTTCAACCGGTAACGTGCCATACGCGAAGGTCAGCACGTTGGTCGCATAGTCCTTGCCGCGAAAATCGCGGTTGAGGCGCTGCGCCTCGGCACGGTTGACGATGCGCAGGGTGAGGCTGGCATCTCCCTCCAGCGCGGCGCGTGCCCACTTGCGCAACTGAGCGGCTGACGGCATGCCGGCGGCCTTGCTGGCAATTTGGATAGCGATGGTCATGGATGCGGGCAGAGTGCGGCGAACCGGGTGCCAGCGCGCGTTGGCCGCGTTGGCCGCGTTGGCCGCGTTGGCCGCGCTGGCCATTGGCAGGTCAACCCGCCTTGCGCCCAAACGCACGCCCCGGCTGGCGCAACATCACATCGACCACGTCCGCAT
>JANNCZ010000088.1:0-13581 GCA_031387185.1 Burkholderiales bacterium | reverse complement strand
CATCGCCAGCCTGGCCCGCAACAAAAACCTCAAACCCCTCTCCACCCCGCAAAGCGCCATCGGCGTGAAGACACATAAGCTCAAGCAAATGTCGCAAGGCGCCACCGGCGGCAGCTTCAACACCCGCGAATTCTTCCACGGCAAAAGCGCACTGGTAGTGCGCAACGTCAAATGGATCGCGCTGGGGCTGGCGTTTGCGTTGCCTGCGGTGTTGCTGTTCGCGGCGACCAAGATGCCGGCATTCTGGTTGCTTGCGCTGGCGGCGATTTCACAGTTGCTTGGGCTGCTGGCTGAGCGCTGGCTGTTTTTTGCGCAGGCGAATCATCCGCAGAATATTTACTATCAGGCGGTGGCTTGAGGGGTGACTGACGGCGCCGTGGTCATTGTGCGGTAACAGCTCACGGAAGAAGCGGGCTATCGCCTGCAGAGCCACTCGGGAAGCGGATCGCGAGCAACATCGGCCTGCAAGCGTTGGTGAGAGCTAGTTTCCAAGGGTTGACCAGTTCGCATCCGATCTACCGCTGGTACACATCACTTCACAAACCTGCTTCCTTGCTCAATTGACTGACTGACGACCCGAGCGCTTTTGCCATTCGGATCAACACCAGCAAGGCGACGTTGTTGTCCCCACGCTCTACTCGTCCTAGATAGCTGCGGTCAACGTTTGCCGCCAGAGCAAGCGCTTCTTGCGAAAGTCCCTTCTTTCTGCGTTCGCGTCGTATCGCTGCGCCCAATGCGACGAGCGCTTTGTCTTGGCGATTGCTGGATAGGTTTGGCACGCCAGCATGATTGAATTTTGGTGAGAACTATTCGACGGTTCATGTACCGCAAATTGCGTTAGAATTTATCCGCCAAATCATTAAGCGTGCGTAGCAGGTCACACAGTCGCCAGTCGCAAAACAGTGATCGAAAGCATCTGCGCACCCCAGCCACTGACTTTGGTTACCGCATGACGCAAGAACAACGAGACCGCATACGGATCAGGATCAGGGGAGAGCATGAAACTCGAACAGTTGGCAGCGGTGTTTCCGTCGCGCGTCGTCACTAACGACGACGTGTTGAGCATGATCCGAGAGGAGAGCCGCGCGTTCTCTGGGGATATCGACAAAACCCTCAAGCAGATTCGGCGTGCGCTTAAGGCTAGCGGATCGGATACGCGGCGCTTCTTGGCCAAAGGAGAGTCGTCGCTTCAGCTGACTGTGCAGGCATGCAAGCAGGCGATGCAGGGGCTTGACCGCGCCAATCAGATTGACCTGCTGATCGTCGCCAGCGTCTATTCGGAATTGGTCGAACCGGCCTCCTCAAACCTGATCGCGCATGAGATCGGCCTTGACCACGTCGAGTGTTTTGACGTGAAGGAGGCCTGCGATGGCTGGATGAAGGCTGTAAAAATCGCTTCGGCTTTGATCGATGCAGGACAGTGCAAACGAGTAATGGTGGTCAACGCGGAGTTCAGCATGACGCCGGGATTTGCCGTCTTTCCCGGTTTGTTTGATTTGCCTTCAGCTGATGCGCTCGAATATCGATTTCCGGCATTCACTTTGGGCGAAGCGGCGACGGCGGTGATTCTGTGCGCCAGTCCGGGAAATCATTGGCAATTCACCAATCACACCAGAAACGATCTATACGATCTTTGCAGTGTCACTTCGTCATGGAATGGCGCAGATCTCGCCAAATCAGAGCGGCTCGCGAAGAACGGCCCGGGCTTGTTTACATCCTATGGGGCAAAGCTCGTCGGGCACGGCTTACCGCTCGCTGTAGACCAATTCAAAAACTCCGGCATTCAGCCCGGCGACGTTGACATTTTGTTTACGCACAGTTCATCAAAAAAGGATTGGAGCGAGATTGCGGAACTCTGCGGGCTCGGCGACAGGGCATATGATTTATACGCACGCTACGGTAACGTCGTCTCGGCCGCAGTTCCTGCCGCTATGGCGCTAGCCGTAGAGGAGGGCGCCCTTAAACGTGGGCAGCGCGTGGTGGCGCTAGTCGCTTCAGCGGGAATGTCTTTCTCAACGGCAGCTTTTGTATACTGAATCTGGATCACACAAAGACTGAACTGAACAACGGAGACGATTGACGGTAGGAGAACCGGATGGACAACTTTTTTAGCCGGTTATTTGAGGGAATGGACACGCCGGAAGGTTTCCTGTTCGGCGTGCTTTCCATCGGCTCATCGTTTTTTCCATTCTTCAATAGTTTCCTCAAGATATTTCACGCACCGGCTGGGTGGACGCCGTGGGCGGCTGGCGTGCTTGCCACGTTCATTTGCGTTTTTATCAAACTTCTTCTCCAAACCTTTCATAAAGAACTGTCGCTGGATTTGGCGTCGGTCAATATCGCCGCGGTCATATTCGTGTCTTCGCTTTATTTTCACTATTTACCAGCGCCACCGCCCGAATATCAAATCCCTCAATTCCCTCCTGATCCATTCATGAGCTTGTTGTTTTATGTCGGTCTCTTTGCTGCCCCTACGTATGCTTTTACTGCAATGCAGTTTCGACGGAGAGACAAGTAGGTGTCGGGCGTATCGGAATTGCCGACCGCTCGCGCCGATTGATCGGATGCGGGGCCGCACAACCTCTGGTGGTGAGCCACCTCTGATGGGGACACACCAAGTCGAATTAGATTGGCGCTTGGCGAATCATGAAGCCGATCCGGATGACGTTGTTCCGTGGGATGAAGTCAAGCGATCAATCACTGAGCGGCTTGCGCGACTAATCGCATCCCTAAAGCCGCACACACCCGATTGATAGTGTCGAAGCGCGGCTGCGCATCAGGATGCAGCGCCTTGTACAAGGCTTCGCGGGTAAGCCCGGACGCCTTGGCAATTTCGCTCATGCCGCGCGCACGGGCGATGTCGCCCAGGGCCGCCGCCAGCAACGCCGGATCGTTCGCTTCCAGAATGTCGGTCAGATAGGCGGCGACTGCCGCTTCGCTGTCGAGAGTCGGCGCCGCGTCGAACTCGGGCAGGGATGTGATCGAGGGCATCGGTGCAATGTAGTTGACTGGTTGCATCGAGTCAACGGAAGAGGAATGCTTGATGAGGCATCTCTGAGAGGCGCTCCCACCATGGGTTCTGGCGGCCTGTGCTCCAAGAACCGCTTCCACCAACGGTTTCAGGTGATATCCTGATCTTGGTGTGGGTGCAATTGTCCGATCACACGGTGCGCGCGATGACATCTGCAACCGCGAGTGTTAAACGGCAGGGCCTCTGCCGCGGCTTGAATGCCAGACTGACAGCACTTCAAACCGTGTTCCACGCACGCGGTAGTAGATCCAGTAGCGAATCCGGTCGACATGAAACCGACGCACCTCAGGTGAACTGGCCTGCTCTACTCTGGAGCCGATGAGTGGCTGCTGGAGCAGCACGTCCAGCGTTGTCTTCAAGTCACTGCGAACCGCTCCGGGCGCGGCTGGCCGGTTTTCGGCCCACCAAATGACGGCGCGTTCGATTTCGGCGGCAGCGCGCCGGGAGACAAAAAGTTCAAGAGCCACTATCAGCCGTGGCGGCGCAGGCGGGCGAACAACTCTTCGCCGGAGATCATGTCGCCCTGGTCCGCTTCGGCGATGCCGGCTTCGAGTTCGGCCAATTCTTCGGGAGACAAGCGGACATCTGCCTCTTCGTCGCGGCTGACCACGACGACATGCGTGCCTTCGATGAATTCAACATCATCGAGCACGACTTGACCGGCAACGACAGTTCCAGTGGTTACACGCATGATCAAATCTTACACCTCGTCAATGGGGATGGCAAACCGCACGGCCATCCCATTTTTTTCCAGTCTCATGGCGGTCAATACCCGCTTTCATCAACGATTTGGGGGCTTGCAGCCTGCGCCACCAAACGCATCCCCAGGCCGTACACACCCGGCTGATGGTGTCGAAGCGCGGCTGCGCATCCGGACGCAGCGCCCGTTTTTTACAATGACAAGGCTTCGCGGGTAAGCCCGGACGCCTTGGCAATTTCACTCATGCCGCGCGCACGGGCGATGTCGCCCAGGATGGCTGCCAACAACGCCGGATCGTTCGCTTCCAGAATGTCTCAGACACGCGGCGACTGCCGCTTCGCTGTCGAGAGTCGGCGCCGCGTCGAACTGAAGGCAGGGATTTGATCGAGGGCATCGGTGCAATGAAAGTTGACTGGTTGCATCGAGTCAACGGAAGAGGATTGCTTGATGAGGCATCTCTGAGAGGCTTTCCCACCAAGGGTTGTGGCAGCCTGTGCTCCAAGGGCCGCTCCCACCAACGGTTTCAGGCCGGTCGCACTAGGCCTGTCAAACCATCCGCACCACCAGCCGCCGGCCGCAGGCGTGCGCATATTTGCGCAAGGTGGCGAACAATGGCGAACCCTTGTCGCTGCGCAGTGACGATTCGCCGGCCAATCATGGTGCCGAATTTCTGTGCGGCGGAAGGCTCGGCGGGTCCAGGTGGCGACGCAGTGGTCATCGGAGGCCTGCTCTAATCCGGTTTAATTCGGTTCTTATTTCGATTTACAATCCGGTCTAATCCGGTCATTATTCGGGTGCCATGAACATCGACACTATTCACATCACACCTGAATTGCTCATGCTATTTAGCGAGGTGGATGAGTTTAAAGGCGCTTGGCGCGCCTTGGGCACGCTGGCGCCTGAACGCTTGAAGGCGCTGCGGCATGTGGCGACGATCGAGAGCATCGGGTCATCCACTCGCATTGAAGGCAGCAAGCTTTCCGATCGCGAGGTTGAGCGGCTGCTGTCGAGGCTGGAGATCAAAAAATTCGACAGTCGCGACGAGCAGGAAGTCGCAGGTTACGCCGAGACCATGGAAACGGTTTTCCATGCCTTTGCAGACATTCACTTGACCGAGAACCATCTCAAGCAATTGCATCGCGACCTCCTGGGCTACAGCCAGAAGGATGAGCGCCACCGGGGCGAGTACAAAAAACTGCCCAATAACGTTGTCGCCTTCGATGCCGCGGGCAAGATGGTTGGTGTGGTGTTTGAGACGGCATCGCCGTTTGATACTCCGCGCCGAATGAGCGAACTGGTTGCCTGGCTGAAAGACGTGCGGGACATCGCCCGGCTCCATCCGCTGCTGATCGTGGCGGTGTTTACAGTTATTTTTTTGGAGATTCACCCTTTCCAGGACGGCAATGGGCGCTTGAGCCGCATCCTGACCACCTTGTTGCTGCTGCAGGCCGGCTACGCATATGTGCCCTACAGTTCGCTCGAAAGCGTCATCGAACATAGCAAGGAAGGCTACTACCTGGCATTGCGTCAAACCCAGAAGTCGATTCGCACCGATGCCCCAAACTGGCAGCCTTGGCTGATGTTCTTCCTGCGGGCTCTGCAGCAACAAAAGCGGCGCCTGGCGGCGAAAGTGGAACGGGAAAAAAGGGCTCTCGCGGTGCTGCCCGAGCTGGCTGTGAGGATTCTGGATTACGTTCGCGATCATGGCCGTGTGACAACGCGCGACATGGTGCGGGAGGCTGACGCCAGCCCCAACACGTTAAAGACAATGTTCAGCAGCCTTGTGAAGAAAGGCTTGCTGGTCCGGCATGGCGGTGGCCGTTCAATTTGGTACGGGCTTCCGTGAGCCTGACGTGTTTACCTTGCTTGCGCAATTACTGGCCGGCTTCTGCGAAATCAAGGTTAAAAACCCAAGCCGGATCAACGAGTCGGCCGCCAGCCCGCTGTTCGGGAAATCCGCATCCTGGCGGCGAACCACTTCGTCAAAACCGGCGACTTGATGTTGCAGTTGCGTACTGATTTTCGCAAACCAGCGCGTCGTTGAACCGCGGCATTGTGCGCAAAAACAAAGCCGGACGATTCTTGAATTGCCCGTCGGCCTGCGGTACCGGCGTCAGGACAACGTCACCCTCTTTCATACGAGGGGTTCGGTTCCTTGACCATGCTCAGCGCATATTCCGGTTCCGCCGGGCCGTATGCCGCAGCTAGTCCTTGCCGTGAGAAATTTTCCCAGGCAGAGTTGTCGGCGGCGTCAGGCGGAATGACCGTGATGAGCAATCTGGTGTCTGGCTGAAGTTCATAAGGCTCATCAAGCAAAATTTGCGAGCCGTCGTAGTGTGCATGCAAAGTAATATTTTCCATCGCGTATCACCTCTATGCTGATTGCACGGGTTTCATGCGTCTTGCAAGAAAGGTGTGGCTTGCCACAAAACTGCGATATCGTTGAGAAAGCTTGGTTGCGGTGCCGCGGTCTCGTTACGCATGTGACTTTGCGTCAGCCGCCGCAAGCGGCCCGCCTTGCAAGGTCAGGCCCAGCGCGCGCGTCACCTTCAATACCGTGGCAAAGCTCGGGTTGCCTTCGCTTGATAGCGCGGTATACAGCCCGTCGCGCGAAATGCCCGTGTCGCGCGCCAGTTGCGTCATGCCGCGTGCGCGGGCAATCGCCGCCAGGGCGCTGCGTATCAGGCTGCCGTCGCCGGGGTCGTCCGCGGTGCAAATTTCAAAATACAGCGTCATGTCCTCGGCTGTTTTCAGATAGTCAGCCGAGTCCCAGCGGGAAAATTTTTCAGTCATGGTTCAGTCCTTCCATTCACTTGCAATCTTGATGGCGCGCTTGATGTCGGCATCCTGCGTGCGTTTGTCGCCGCCCGCCAGCAGCACGATCACCAGCGCACCGCGCTGCATGAAAACCACCCGGTAACCGGGGCCGTAGTCGAGCCGCCGCCTCACATGCCTGCGCGGAAACGCCTGCGCCCACCGGTTTTACATCTCCGGGATTGCCGACGCTCAGACGCTCGATTCGCGATATCACGCGCAGCCGCGCTTGACGATCCTTGAGGTCAACCAGCCAAGCATCGAAGGTGGCGCTCTTGAGGTTTTCGATCATGGGCAACTGTAGGCTATGACCGACAGTTTGTCAATGCGTTGCCGCCCCACCCCCGACTGATGGTGTCAAAGCGCGGCTGCGCATCAGGACGCAGCGCCCCTCTTACAAGGACAAGGCTTCGCGGGTAAGCCCGGACGCCCTGGCAATTTCACTCATGCCGCGCGCACGGGCGATGTCGCCCAGGGCCGCCGCCAACAACGCCGGATCGTTCGCTTCCAGAATGTCGGTCAGACAGGCGGCGACTGCCGCTTCGCTGTCGAGAGTCGGCGCGGCGTCGAACTGAAGGCAGGGATTTGATCGAGGGCATCGGTGCAATGAAGGTTGACTGGTTGCATCGAGTCAACGGGAGAGGATTACTTGATGAGGCATCTCTGAGAGGCTCTTCCACCATGGGTTGTGGCGGTCTGTTCTCCAGGAGCTGCTCTCACCAACGGTTTCAGGCCTATCCCTGGTCACGTTGCGCGAAATAGCGCGCCCGCTTTATTGCTGGTTCGGCTTGGAGATCAGGGGAAACGAAGCGGGGTCGCGAATCGACGCCACCGAGAGGTCAACGTCGAGCAGCGGCCAATAGAGATGGCCGGTGGATGGCCGTTCCACCGTGGTGACCTGCTCCACCGTGGCTTGCTTGAACCACGGGAAGTCGGAGTAGGCGACAAACAGCTCCTCATCACCCAAGAGCAACCAGAAGCCCTTGCTTGACACCAATGAAACTTCAATTTCCGAAGTGGATACGCCAGGCATGGGTAATCTCCTCTCGGTGTGAACGCACCAAAGCCATTGCGTCGTTGAGTTGCTTTTGCGACAAGCCCTGGTTCACTGCGATCTCAATGGTTGGTTCCATCCAAAACTTGGCTTCACCATCGGTGTGCGTCACGTGAACGTGCATCCGGGTTTCCTCTCTTGAAAAGAAGAAGAACCGGAACGCGCCCTCGCGAAAAATGGTGGGTGCCATGGGACAAGTTTATCAGCCTGCTCTGGCGAGGCCGAACAAACGGCACAAGCCATCCACGAAATTGCTACTTGTCATTCCGGCCTTGAGTCTCACTGTGCTCCCGCATCCTCCGCTCAAACCGCGCCACCGTCATCCCGATCAATGGGCGATACAGGTGGCGCAATAGCCAACCCGGCACCCACTGCCCGCGCTCCTCAAGGGCCACTCTGGCTCTGGGGTGCACCATGAAGCGCAGGCCGTAGGGTAGGCTTGGGTGAATGAGGTGTGCGTCGCTGCGCCAGAATTCGATGCGGTGCAGGTGCTTGACGCTTTTGTAGCCGTAGTGGGCCGGGGCGATGAGGCGCAGCGGGGCGCCGTGTTCTATCGGCAAGGGTTGGCCGTCGAGGTGGTCGGCGAGGAGTACGTCGGGGCTGAGCAGGTCTTCGAGCGGCAGGCTGGTGCGGGCGCCGTCCTGGGCGCGCAGCACGACGAAGCGCGCCGCAGAGGGGTCTGTGGCCGGCTGCCCGCTGGTGGGGTCAGGCGGGCACAGCGGTACGACGATTTGCTCGTAGAAGTCGGCAAACCGGAATCCGCTCCAGCGCAGCCCGCGGCGGGTCCAGGTGGTGACGCAGTGAAAATCAGAGGTTTGCTCGATGCGCGGTAGTTGCATGAGTTGCGAGCCGACATCGGTAGTGACCGCTGGCGCGGTGGCGGGGTTGCCACCGTCGGGGAAGCTGAGGTGCAGGCTGATGCGGCCGGTCTGGCTGGGGAAGCGCGTGGCGAACGGGATGAGGCCGAAGCGCGGGAAGTGCGGCGTTTCGCGTTGGCCGGGGGGGAGGGGCGGTATAGCCATTCACTCGCGAACGTCAGACGGCGGGGCCTCTGCCCCGGCTCGAATGCCAGATGGACAACACTTCAAGCCGCGTTCCACGCACGCGGTAATAGATCCAGTAGCGAATGCGGTCAACGTGAAACCGCCGCACATCTGTTGAACTGGCCTGCTCAACCTTGGAGCCGATGAGTGGTTGTTGGAGCAGCACATCCAGCGTTGTCTTTAAATCGCTGCGAACTGCTCCGGGCGCAGCTGGCCGATTTTCGGCTCACCAAATGACGGCGCGTTCAATCTCGGCGGCGGCGCGCCGGGAGACAAAAAGCGCAAGGGCCACTATCAGCCGTGGCAGCGCAGGCGGGCGAACAACTCTTCGCCGGAGATCATGTCGCCCCGCTCCGCTTCGGCGATGCCGGCTTCGAGTTCGGCCAATTCCTCGGCGGACAGGCGAACGTCGGTCTCTTCGTCGCGGCTGACCACGACCACCTGCGTGCCGTCGATGAATGCAGAATCATCGAGCACGACTTGACCGGCAACGATTGTTCCAGTGGCTACACGCATGGTCAAATCTTACACTGCGCCAATGCGGGATGGCAAACTCGTTTACGGTGCGAGCCAATCATCTGATTGAGTTGCGGGCACGCGCGATGGCAGCTTCAACCGGGATGCTGGTCACCGTGCCGTTTTCCATTTCTTCGAGGCGGCGGGTGGCTTCTGCCGGCCAGGTTTTTTCAATCCCGGCGTTTGGCGCCAGGCTGGTCTTTAAGCTTGCCGGGGAGGATTTCGTCGTGGTTGGGGTGTGCTTCGTGCTGCGCGTAAGCGCATCGCAGACCGCATTGACGTCAAAATTGAACTTGCGCGCATAGGCATCGCGCGCTCGGTGGAGTTCGTCGAGAATCGGGTCGAACTTCGATTCGTCCGGCTTTGCGCGCGGTTTCATGGCTCGTCTCACGGCAGCGGATCAAGCGTCGCCGTTACGCAGCCACGCGTTTGCGCACAGCCTGGCCGGGCCGTGAGGCCACAGGTTCGGTTCCCTCAACCAAACGCCGCGACACATACTTGTGCAGCACGCTCGCCATCAGCGTTTGATACGGCAATCCTTCCTCTGCCGCACGCGCCTGCAAGCCTTCCAGGTCCATCGCCGAAATGCGGATGTTTACACGCCGGCTTTTGCTTAGCGTCGCTGCGGCCATGTCACGGTAGCGCTCGTTTAGCTTTTTTTGATTCTTGACCGGGCGCCATTCGCCTTTTTCAAAGGAGGCGAGGATGCCGTCTTCGTAAGATTGATCGCCAGTCATGATTCACTCCCCGAGAAATTGTTTGGTGGCCTTGCGGCTTGGCATGATGGTTTTGAGAAAGACTTCATCGTCCGTTTCCACAAACGGCACCAGGTGTGCGTAGTCCCGGAAACTGACCACCCACACCCGCTGATTGGGATAACGCTCCTGATTCGGATGATCCAGAGTCAACATCAGGCCGCCCTGTTCAATCGCCGAAAGAATCTCTTCGAACGAAACGTCGCGCTTTTGTTTCAGTTCGAGATTTTTCTCTGCATTCCAGCGAATCGGCTTCTGTGCTTTCACTGGCTGATTATATCGCTGTGTGCCTTATGTTCTCATGTGTATACAGCCCGTCGCGCGAAATGCCCGTGTCGCGCGCCTTTGGGTCATGCCGCGTGCGCGGGCTTTTCGCCGCCAGGGCGCTGCGTATCAGGCTGCCGTCGCCGGGGTCATCCGCGGTGCAAATTTCAAAATACAGCGCCATGTCCTCGTCCGTTTTCAGATAATCAGCCGAGTCCCGGCGGGAGAATTTTTCAGCCATGGGTCAGGCCTTCCATTCGCCTCGCCTCACTTACGCGGGCTGATCGCGCCGCCCCAATCCCTCGGCGATGAACGCCAGCACCAGTGTGTTGAGCGACACCCCCTCGGCCTTGGCGCGCGTGGCGAGTTGGGCATGAATCATCTTGGGCACGCGGGCGACAAACTTGCCTGACGCCACGCCGCCGGCATTGGGTGCCGGCACCGGAAAACCCTTCGCCTTGAGCGCGGCAATCGTTGCCTTGAGGGCCTCGTGGCCGTTGGCGATGGCCTCTTCCATGGTTTCACCGTCCGAAATGCATTCGGAAAAATCGGGGTACGAGATCAGATAACCGCCCCCTTCGGCGGCAGTCAGCGGGCGAATCTCGAACGGGTAATTGGAAATTTTTTTCATGGGTCAGTCTCCTTCCACCAGCGCTATAAATTTTTTCACGTACACCGCCTTGATCGGCCGGCGGGCTGGCACCGGCAGGGTTTTACCGTCGGCGCGGACGAACACGCAATGACTGGTGCCGTCGTGCCGCCAGTCAATACCGTGCTGCTTGGCGATGGTTTGAAGCTGGTCAAGGCGCCAATCAAGCGGATTGGCGCGCATTGCCTGAAGCAGCTTGTTGGCGGTATTCACGGGTTAAAATAGTATTGCCTGTAACATCATGTGTCAAGGCGAATTTCACCCAGGCGGCGAGATCCTTGCTCACTCCACACTCTCGAGATACGGGCGCATGACGTTGGCGACCCGGCAAATTTTGGCGCAACGCCAGAGGTCGTCGGCGGAGGTTTTTTTCTTTTTTCGCGCATCCCTGAGCGCCTCCAGTGCCACGTCGAGCCCGATCTTGTTGCGGTGCTTGAAGCAGTCGGCGATGGTTTTGGCAACACTGTATACGCGCAGTTTGACGCGATCCCGCCGGGCGACTTCAATCCCTTCGGAATAGGCCTTGCCGGAGAACTGCACCATCTTGACCGGCGGGTAACCGATCCTGGGCGTATGACTGCCGCGCGGCATGGCTATCCATACCTCGCGCGGCAGTTGGGTGGTCAGCTCATGGAACTGCAGGGCCGTGAGCAGGCAGAACACCGCCTGCGGCACTTTGGTGGCGATGGTGACCAGGCTTTCATGCTCGGAGCCTGGATTGCCGGGCAGCCGGTAAATGCCGCGCCCGGCCTTTTCCAGCAGGCCGTTGGCCGTCATGCGCGTCAGCACTATCCTGGGGGCTCCGATGTCATCAAGGTCGCTGGGACGCAGCATGCCC
Organism: Burkholderiales bacterium; assembly: GCA_031387185.1. Classification (GTDB taxonomy): domain Bacteria; phylum Pseudomonadota; class Gammaproteobacteria; order Burkholderiales; family JAEUOS01; genus CANJDH01. The sequence continues at coordinate 1,917 of JANNCZ010000088.1, read as the reverse complement.
CTCTGGCTGACCAGATCGAGGACGCGTTGGGTGTGGGTGTCGTGGCGCATGGCTGGCAAGTATGTGCCATATTTTCGTCGATTGCAAATATATGACGAATTATAGGAACTCCTTAAGAGCGAAAGGTGGATCATCCAACCTCATCGACCAGAGGCGGCAGGCTGATGTTCTCGGTGTGCTTGGGGAGGCGCGGCCGGGTATCAGGACGCAGCGCCTGCTTTTTACAATGACACGGCTTCGCGGGTAAGCCCGGACGCCTTGGCAATGTCACTCATGCCGCGCGCACGGGCGATGTCGCCCAGGATGGCGGCCAACAACGCCGGATCGTTCGCATCCATGAATGTCTCAGACACGCGGCGACTGCCGCTTCGCTGTCGAGAGTCGGCGCCGCGTCGAACTGAAGGCACGGATTTGATCGAGGGCATCGGTGCAATGAAAGTTGACTGGTTGCATCGAGTCAACGGAAGAGGAATGCTTGATGAGGCATCTCTGAGAGGCGCTCCCGCCATGGGTTCTGGCGGTCTGTGCTCCATGAGCCGCTCTCACCAACGGTTTCAGATCGATGCTATTTCAAAAAAATGCGCGTCGCTGCCCGGATGTCAATGCCGCCGCGCCACCAGCAAGCAACTGCGCATCAGTGACAGCCCGCGCCGGAGGAATTTGCGCATAATGGAGACTTCCTTCCGACATTCCGGACGCCGCCATGGGCATCACACACGCCGACATCTCCCTCGAAAACATCATCCTCAAGCGCAGGATCGAAGTCAAGGCGCTGGTCGATTTGGGGTCCGTTTTCATGACAGTGCCGCAGCACGTCGCCGTGCAGCTCGGTTTTGATCTGGACGAGGTGAGCACGCGGGAAGCCGTGCTGGCCGACGGCAGCCGCAAGCGGGTGCCGATGATCGGGCCGTTGCGCGTTCATTTCAGTGACCGCTTTTGCGACCTGTCGGCACTGGTGCTGGGCGACGAGCCGCTGTTCGGCGCGGTGCCGATGGAAATGATGGACCTGGTTCTGCCCCCGGCGCAGCAGTCGCTCACTGTGAATCCGGAAAACCCCTATGTTCCTGCCGCGCTTGTGAAATAGACCAGCGGTTTCGGTACCGGCGTTAGGACAACGTCACCCTCTTACATACGAGGGGTTCTTCGGTTCCTTGACCATGCTCAGCGCATATTCCGGTTCCGCCGGGCTGTATGCCGCAGCCAGTCCTTGCCGTGAGAAATTTTCCCAGGCAGAGTTGTCAGCGGCGTCAGACGGAATGACCGTGATGAGCAATCTGGTGTCTGGCTGAAGTTCATAAGGCTCATCAAGCAAAATTTGCGAGCCGTCGTAGTGTGCATGCAAAGTAATATTTTCCATTGCGTATCACCTCTATGCTGATTGCACAGGTTTCATGCGTTTTGCAAGAAGGGTGTAGCGTGCCACAAAACCGCGATATCGAAGGCATTGGCGCAATGAAAGTTGACTGGTTGCATCGAGTCAACGCAAGAGGAATGCTTGATGAGGCCTCTCTGAGGGGCGCTCCTACCAATGGTTCTGGCGGCCTACTCTCCAGGAACCGCTTCCACCAACGATTTCACAAGTCACTCTGTAGCAAGCAGCCTGAGGCCTAAACGGCTTGCGCCACCAGCCGCACTCCCAAAGCCGTACACACCCGGCTGATGGTGTCGAAGCGCGGCTGCGCATCAGGACGCAGCGCCTTGTACAAGGCTTCGCGGGTCAGCCCGGACGCCTTGGCAATTTCACTCATGCCGCGCGCACGGGCGATGTCGCCCAGGGCCGCCGCCAATAACGCCGGATCGTTCGCTTCCAGAATGTCGGTCAGATAGGCAGCGACTGCCGCTTCGCTGTCGAGATACTTTGCCGCGTCGAACTCGGGCAGGTCGGCTACCTTGATGCGTTTGGTCATGGTCTTTTCC